>CAZCKG010000386.1:0-2783 GCA_964498825.1 uncultured Methanosarcinales archaeon | reverse complement strand
GGGAAGTTTTCCATCCCCGCAGCAAGCTAGCGGGGTATTCGACTGAAATAAAAATTTTAATCTGAATTTACAGAAAATTTGAGACACTCCCAACAAAAATGAAAAAAGGATATCCTCTTCAAATTGAAAGGAAACTTTTCAATTCAAAAACAAAAATATTTTTGTGGTATACGTTGATGAAGTTAGATGGTTTCTTGAATTGTTTTCTCAAGCTTCAAGGATTTAGTAACCTTAGCTATTTGGAAAACTTATTTTTCCTATGCAACGTGAAGAGGATATTTTGAATTTGTAATCATTATTGATAGATACTAGAGATTATCCAAAATCCGATGATTTCAATTTTATTTCATCACCGGATTTTGAAGTTGAGTTAGTACAATCGAATGGACATATTTTAGCTTAAACTTTAAGCACAAAAATAATTACGAAATAGATACCCATTGAGACAAGTCCCATGGGTACTCCGAGTCTTGCCCATTCTTTGCTGGTAATACCCAGTTTGCCTGCAGAGATGATGTTCGGGATATTTCCTGGAATCAGCATTCCGCCTGCAATTAAAAGACCCATAAGTATACCCTTTATCTGAAGTTCAGTGAGGTTAGGTCCTATTTGGGCTGCTGCAAGAGTGGCATTGTCAAGAATTGCCGAAACCATATTTACCCAGTACAGGATTGTCGCAGGGATTTGTGCGAAATATTCGAAGATAATAGGCTTGAAACCATCTCCAAGAAATGTCAGAGCCATGATAAACAGATAAACTTTTACAGCTCTCAAAACGACGTCCTTTAAGGTTTCACTATACTCTTCTGCTTTCAGCCCTGGATCCTTCAGATCAACTTTTCCAAGGAAGAACAGGCCAACAACACCATATACAAGGATGCCTGGAAGAATATACTTTCCAAGCATATTAAATAGGAACATGAAATCAGCATGGTAAGGCGCACCGGAGAGTTTTGAGATAGCAATGGTTGAAAGAGGTTCGCCAAGAGGAGTGAGCGCAGCGCCAAGCCCAATTGAGAAACATGCAATAACTGTCAGGTCTACTTTGGATTTTCGCGAGAGAGGTAGTGCATTAACCATCTCAACGAGAATGATTGCCGCAAGAATAGCTGACATCACGCTGGAAAAGAGACCAAGCACAGCAATAAGGATAAAAGCCATAATCTTAAGAGAAAGTGCATTTGCCATTTTCCGGATTGCTTTGTGGATGGGTTCATGCCATTTATAAATAATCAAGCCAACGACCAGCACTATCTGGAATATGCCTATTGGAATACCGCCAATATTTAAAGAATTCAGCGGAGAAGTCAATGCTTCTTCAATTATTTCCATTCTCCAGCCTGTTTCTAGTCCCGGAAGTTCGACCATGCCTGCAATTGTCATTGCTGCAATTCCGCAGACAAACAGGAATACTTCCAGGTTTTCCTCAATAATATGTATTTTAAAAGGACCGAGCAATACGGCCAGGAATATTATAAGATATCCAATCAAAATTCCTGTTTCAAGAGCCATAATTTTTTTTCCTCCTTTCCTTCCTTTCCTTATATTATACTCTATAGCGTTCACTAAAGATACACTTGATAAACTGTAAAATTTGAATCCCTATGTACAATAATCAATCTTGAGGGATGGATAACAGAATTAACATTGAAGCAATTATTGGTTGATATGAAATACAATTATTAGTTGTAAACCTGCAGATAGCAAAGTGTCTGAAGAGCTTGTGTCCTTCTGAACGCTGTAAAATCCCGAATTCTTTGAGCTTATAGACCTTTCCAGTACCTCTCTAGAGATATTCAATCCTCATGCATTTGGGAAATTTATTCAGTTTATTCTTATTTTACTTTTCAATGCAGAAATCTGATTTTTACGTTATTTTTATCAAATTACCGCATAAAGTTGAATTTCCCTATTTGTGAGAGTAGTCTCTAGCGTCCTTATCCATACGTGCCTGTTAAGAGATTAAGGTACAGAATAAATTATTGCCTGTATTTTTAATGTTAAAATTTCCTCAAGCAAGAATTAATATCCTGAAGTTCTTCTCTTTAATAAGCATATTTTGTTTATATCGGGACTATAGAGTCTCTGTTGCTCTAAGGTACCTATATAGTTTTTGTTTTTGTTCTTATCAAAAGTAGAAGGCTTAACGTAAAAATCCCCAGCTGGATAATTAATAATAAGGTAAAAGAAGTGTGTAATTTGAAAACATATGTCTTTTTGTATTTTTTTATATTTAATCAAATTCTTTTTATACCTTTTTAAGTAGTTTTTCGAAAATTATGTAATATTCTACATTTGTTGAGATTTCCCACTAAATTCTATACTTGCAGTTATTATTCAAAGGCCAAGAATTACACAATAAATGAGAAAACTAATTGGAAAAAAGTTGTCAGGGAGGGCTAAAGATAAACGAATTAAGAATAAAATAGCATAAAAAGTAATTTTTGGTATGACAGAGAAAAAATTAACTCTGTAAAAAAGAAGTAAAATGTGTTTTTGCACTGTCTAATTGAGTGTTTTCCCCAGCTTCAAACTTGCTTTCAGATTAGCAACTCTAGATTACTCTCTTACTTCTAACCCTGAGTTTTGTGCTCTTCAAACAGTTTCATATCAGTTAATTTCGATTTCAACAGGCTTTTCTTCAGGATAACGTCTGAAAGTAATCTCAAGAACTCCGTTTTTGTAGCTGGCTTTTGCACTCTTCGGGTCAACACGGACCGGGAGCTCTACATCTTCCGAATATTCGGAAGATCCGAGAACCCTGATTTCAAGGTTTTGGGCAG
>CAZCKG010000385.1:0-2788 GCA_964498825.1 uncultured Methanosarcinales archaeon | reverse complement strand
GGGGAAAAATTGTGAAAAATACTACTTTTGAGTGGAGATCTGCGGAAAGTCAGATTCAGAAGATCGGGTGGTTATTTCAAATTTAAGAATAAGGAAAGTGGTTTTGAGTTTTGGGATCAGCTCAATTAGAAGTTAGCTCAAATAAACATGAGAAGATTTAAGAATAAATTTTGAAAATCTTACAAAAATCCTGTTAGTAACTTATAGTTCGGAAAAACAAAATATATTTTTTTCAGATTACGAGGCTACAAAATTAATTGGAGATGTCAACTGATAGTATTCTTATACTCCTCCAAATTCGCCTTTGATAATCATTCATCGAATATTTTTGATTAATGGCTTTCTGTATAATTTTTAGTGAAATTAACCTTATGTCCTTATGTCCTATTTCCCTTTTTATGATTGTTTAGTTGCCACAATCTGCTATTCAGCTTCTCCAATGAGTTATCTTCTGATTGAAAGCAGTATTTTGAAGCGGATATTTCTTTTGTTTACGTGTTCTTTGCCCTTTTATTGCATACTATAAGATGAAAAATATTAATATTAACACATATATATTCGGGTAGGGGATAAAATTTGAGGGTAAGGATATGGAAAGTAAGTTTTATAGAAAAATGTTGATTGCAACCGACGGTTCTGAGAACTCCAAATTCGCAGTAGATGCAGGAATTGAACTCGCTCGAGTGATTGGGGTAAAAATCCAGGCAGTTTATGTTATTGATACTTTTGCGTACTCTTCAGTGCCTAAAGATACAAAGTGGGAGAAAGCAATGTACGTCCAGTTCAGAGAGCTGGGAAAAGAAGCTGTCTCTTATGTGCAAAGTTCAGCTGAAAAAGCAGGCTTAGAGGCTGAAACTCTGATCCTTGAAGGGCACCCTGCAGAAGAAATCCTCAATTTTGCAGAAGAACAGGATGTAGACATGATTGTTGTAGGTTCTCTCGGGAAAACAGATGTAGAACGTTTTCTCCTGGGAAGCGTATCAGAAAAAATCATAAGGAATGCAAAGGTTCCGGTTCTTGTTATCCATGCAAAAAACCTGTAAGAGGATTAAAGATCAGAATAGGAAAGCAAGTGTGGAAGAAAGAAAAGAGTATTAAAATAAACTATTCAGACGATTTTTGGTTATTACTGATGGCTCAAAAAACGCGAGAAAAGCATAAGATTTCAGAATGGAAATTGTAGGTTAAGTAGAGAAAAAGTTTACTATGTATGTGTTATAAATATAATTCCTTTGATTTAAGCTACAACAAACTGGGGTGAGTTTTAATGTTGAGTGAAAAGATGGAAGAAGCATTAAACGAACAAATAAATAAGGAAATTTATTCTTCTTATCTGTACCTTGCCATGTCTGCATACAGCTCATATGTAGGACTTCCAGGCTTTGCTCACTGGTTTAGGGTACAGGTCGAAAAAGAAAATATCCACGCAATGAAGCTCTTTGATTACATAAACGATCAGGGCGGAAAGGTAAAGTTAAAAGAGATCAAAGAGCCACCTATGGAGTTCGGGACAGCCATGGATATGTTCCAAGAGACTCTCAAGCACGAACAGTTCATTACACGCTCAATTCATGAACTGGTTAAGCTTGCCAATGCTGAGAAAGATGAGATTACAGCTTCTTTCCTGCAGTGGTACGTTGAAGAGCAGGTAGAAGAGGAAGAAAACGACAATGAAATTATTGCCAAACTAAGAGGCGTCGATAAAAATGAGTACTTAATTCCTGCAGTTGATGCAGAGCTGGCAAAAAGGTTTTCTCCGAGATAAACTCCAAATAACTTTCAAATAATTTTTTGAGAACATCGAGAAATAAAGCTTATCCATAATCGAAAATAAGACTTCGGCTTTCTAGAAAGAAGTCAACTGATTATGAAATATTTCAATTTAGTGTTTATAGCCAGGTATCAGCTGTTCAGTCAGGTATTAATACATGAAATCTGAAAAGCACAGTAAAATGTTAAGCAACCTGGAAATTGATATTGTGAAAAAAAGCTTTGAATGGATCTCTACTCAAAAAATTAACTCTGTAAAGGAACTTTCCAGTACAGTAACGGCTCACGCCTTCTGGAAACTTCAGAATCCTTACATAACTCAACTGATTCTTAAACAGGAAAATAATGGATCCTGGAATTCATCCGTCAGGGATACTGCCAGAGCGTGCTCAGCCCTTTCAACTGAAGGAATAATTTACATGGAATCAGAAAAATGGCTGCTTGCAAGAAAAAGCAAAAATTCCTGGAATGAGGATGTTTACGATACAGCCTATGCCCTGGGAGCTCTTGCAGATATGGGAACACAGGAAAGAGACGCATGCCAGTGGTTATACGAATATTATTGCCCTGCCTGGGAACAGGTTGGGACTACTTCCCTTATAATTACGGCTCTTAAAAAACAGGAAAATCTGGCAGAAAGCAAAGACTTTGAGAATTTTATCCGGGAAAAGGGAGAGTGGATCCTTTCAAGAAAAGGGCAGGACGGAGGCTGGGAACATATTTCCACAAGCAATCTGGCAATTCAGGCTCTTCTTCTAGCCGGTTTTAGAGAGGAGATTGAAGATTCAATCCAATGGCTCCTTAAAAAAGCCAATAAAAATGGCGCCTGGGGAAATAAAGAAGAGGATATAAATGCTACTGCTCTGTCTCTGAGTACTCTTGGGCTCTGTGAAAAGACTTGAAAGAGGGAAACTTACCTCTTCCTGTTATTCCTTCCTCTAATTATTTCCTGCATTTTCCTATTCATTTTAATCTTGTTTCACTCATTTGTTTCATTCATTTGATTCACTCATTTGTC
>CAZCKG010000384.1:0-2799 GCA_964498825.1 uncultured Methanosarcinales archaeon | reverse complement strand
ATATCTGAAGAATACAGGAAAAGATGGAATATAGAAACAGGATATAGAGTAAAAAAGGGTTTTAAGATACGAACATGCTCTAAATCACCTGTTCAAGGCACTATTTTTTGTAATACAATGTATTATGTATAATATTTTGAATGTCTTAAAGTCAGTTCTTGACATTACAGCATATCAGATGAAATCAGTAATAAATCAAGACATTATTAAAGCAGTAACAGAAGGAATAAAATCGTTATGCAATATTCCAGTCAAATCATTTCTTGATTGCTTAAAGAGGTTTAATAAAGGAAGAAATCGAGCGCTTCACGCTCGATTAAGAGATATATAAATTTTAACATATAATCAAAAAAAATCACAATCAAAAAAATCACAAAATCAATTAGTTGTGACTATGTACAATTTCCACTTCAGAACTTTTCAATACTAATATTTTTAGAACATATTGTAGAAAATACAATCAAAATCGATGAAATGAAGACTTTCCTTATGAATTAAGGAATAAATTGTAAACAAACGAGAATTGTCATTCGGAACTACAGCAAACCGGAACTACTGGAAGACCGAATAGCTTCAACTATAGAATCTGCCTTTAAGTCTTCAAGTGCAAGATACCTGGCTCCGAGAGCACCGGAAATCTCCTGAGCAAGCCCGAATTTAATTATACTGTTTTCAGTATCAATAACCGCAGATTGTATCCCCTCCTTCCTGAACATGGAAGCTATTGTTTTAGTTTCCTGTATAGGAGATTCCCCATTCAGGCTGACATTTGCCCTCCCGTCAGAAACAAGCACCACAAACGGACATGTATCAGGATCTCGCCTGAGCTCGGACTTTATAGTTTCGTATCCTTTCATCAACCCATGAGAAAGGGGAGTTTTTCCACCTGTAGGAAGTTCCTGCAGATATTTTTGTGCCATTTCCACACTGGAAGTCGGCGGCATCACAAGTTCTGCACTGCTGCCCTTAAAAGAAATAAGCCCTACTTTGTCTCTTTTCTGGTAAGCATCCATCAGCATTGAAAGGACTGCGCCTTTAGAAGCCACCATCCGCTGCTGAGCTCCCATAGAACCGCTGGCATCCACAATAAAGAGTACGAGATTTCCTATCTTTTTCTCTCGTATTTTTTTTCTAAAATCAGATTCATGAACTATCATGGAGTTTCCATTTTTTTCCCTTACAAGCTGATAAGGTGCAGCTGCTCTCAGTGTAGCATCAAAAGCAAGGTCAGTAGTTTTTTCATGAGGGATTGTACTCTTTATATACCTCCCTTTTTTAGAGCTGGTAAGAGTTTTACTTCGCCGGCCTGACCCCTTTCGATTACTTCTATGAAAATCGGGAGATAACTGTTTTATCTGATAACTTTCTCCCATTGCAAAAATAGTTTCTGAGGAAGCATCTGGCTGCTTCTCAGTAATATCCTGTGTTTTATCCGACTTCTGTTCTTCTGGATGAGCCTGTGGTTTTTCAGAACTCTCCTTATGATCCCTATCCTGCTGCTCGTTTTTATTTTTTTGTTTTTCCTTTTGTTTTTCCCTTTGTTTTTCTAAACTCTCATTCAATTTATCCTGCTTATCAGAATGATTATCAAAAGGTTTTCTGCGCATACGGTGGGAAAGGACTAATTCTGCAGCTTCTTTTACATCCTCTTCAAGAACCTCTATTCTTCCATTAAAAGCCGCAAGCGTGATTGAGGTTTTCATCATTGTGATATCTGCCCTGTGCCCATCGACTCCCATATCAACACAGATCTGGCTGATCAATTCAAGCATATCATCTGAGATCCTTACTTCAGAAAGTAATTTTTGCGCCATAAGGATCTGCCCGCAGAGCTCTGATTCTGCAGCCTGCCAGCTTGCTGCAAAGGCGTCAGGATCTGCCTCATAGCTGAGCCTGTATTTGATAAGTTCAACTCTTCTTGCAACATCCCTGATTCCCTTTATATCCACACATAAACCGAAGCGATCCAGTAATTGAGGCCGCAATTCTCCTTCTTCAGGATTCATAGTGCCTACAAGTACAAAGTTTGAGGGATGCGAATAGGAAATTCCTTCTCTTTCAATAGTATTTACTCCCATTGCCGCAGAGTCAAGAAGTACATCTACAAGATGATCATCAAGAAGATTAATCTCATCCACATACAGGATACCCCTGTGAGCAAGGGCAAGCACCCCGGGATCAAAACGTTTTTCTCCTTTCTTGATGGCATGCTCTATATCAAGAGTTCCTACAACCCGATCTTCTGTAGCACTTACAGGCAGATCCACAACTTTCATTTTTTCAGAAGAAATATTCAGAGCTCCGGTTTTTACTTTTTCCAGGCATTCTTCACACATTGAATGCACATCATGAGGACTACAGCGGAATTTACAGCCTTCAACGACCTCGATTTCAGGCAGGAGATTGGCAAGGGCCCGTACTGCTGTTGATTTGGCAGTGCCTTTTTCGCCCCTAATAAGGACTCCACCGACTTTTGGATTTATGACATTCAGGATAAGAGCTTTTTTCATTCTTTCCTGTTCGACTATAGCAGTGAAAGGATAGGTGGTAACGTTATGTTTTCTCATATTTAACCTCCGTATATTTTTTAATTTCCTATAAGGTAGTCTTCAATGCTTACAACCGGAATAGACCTCAGGGTAGTTGTCGGAAGAATAGAGTCCACATTTTCCACCTTGTTCATAAAGGGGAAAAAGGTGACACTGAGGTTTCCTCCTGTTGTCTTTTCAAAAGAGCCAATATGAATTTCTTCTGTGACCTCGAGGTCCTGGCCAAAGTTTAAGGAATTTTTATTTTCAA
>CAZCKG010000383.1:0-2800 GCA_964498825.1 uncultured Methanosarcinales archaeon | reverse complement strand
GTCTCTACAGGTACGAATTTAAGTTCGTTTCTGACATCTTCAGGCACATCCTCAAGATCCCTCTCGTTTTCTTTTGGCAGGATTACCTTCTTTATGCCTGCTCTGTGGGCTGCAAGAACTTTTTCTTTTATACCGCCAACAGGCAATACGGCACCGCTTAAGGTGATCTCTCCTGTCATGGCAAGTTTGGGATCAACCGCTTTGCCGGTAATCAGGGATGTCAGGGCAGTAAAGAGTGTTACACCTGCTGAAGGGCCATCCTTCGGAGTTGCACCTGATGGGACGTGGATATGAATATCGCTTGAAGTAAAGTCAAAGCTGTTTGCAGCATTTGCAAGCCTGGACCTTACAAGGCTCTGGGATATCTTTGCAGATTCCTTCATCACGTCCCCAAGCTGGCCCGTAAGCGTAAGCTTTCCACTGCCTGGCATAAATGTGCCTTCTATGAAGAGAATATCTCCACCTACAGGGGTCCAGGCAAGGCCTGTAACTACGCCAGGGACATTCTCTTTTCTGGCTTCTTCCTGCCGGATCAGTTCTTTTCCGAGAACCTCTTTGAGCATATCCGGCTTCACCACGTAAGGAAGATCAGTCTTTCCTGAAACGATTTTCTCGGATACAAACCTTGCAGTCTTTGCAAGCTGTTTCTTAAGCCCTCGGACTCCTGCTTCGCGGGTATATTTGTCAATGATTACCTTCAAAGCTTCATCTTCAATTTTGAGTTTATCCGCATCAAGCCCATGCTCTTCCAGTATATAGGGAAGCAGATGGTCTTTTGCAATTGAAAGCTTCTCGTTTTTAGTGTAGCCTGAGATCTCGATCATTTCCATTCTGTCAAGGAGAGGCCAGGGAATGCTTGCCAGGGAATTGGCAGTGGCTATGAACAATACGTCAGACAGGTCATATGGGACTTCCAGATAGTGATCTGAGAATGTACCGTTCTGTTCTGGATCAAGGACTTCGAGAAGAGCACTTGACGGGTCTCCTGCATAGGAAGCTGAAAGCTTATCGACTTCGTCGAGGATAAATACGGGGTTTTTTGTGCCTGCTTTTCTCATACCCTGTATGATTCTTCCAGGGAGAGCTCCAACATATGTCCGCCTGTGTCCTCTGATCTCGGCTTCATCTTTAACGCCGCCAAGGCTGACTCTGACGTATTTTCTGCCAAGGGCATCTGCAATACTCTTTCCCAGACTTGTTTTACCTGTGCCTGGAGGTCCTATGAAGAGCAGGATTGAACCCTGTTTCTCGCGTTTCAGTTTCATTACCGCCAGGTGCTGGATTATTCTCTCCTTAACCTTTTCAAGTCCGTTGTGATTACTCTCAAGCACACGGCGGGCTTCTGCGATATCAATACTCTTTTTCTCTTCTGTTACCCAGGGGAGATCAAGCAAGAGGTCCAGATAATTCCTGATAACGTGGCTTTCAGGGTTATGATTTCCTCCCATCTCGAGTTTCTTTAACTCTGCCAGTGCCTTTTTCTTTACCTCATCAGGCATCTTTGAGTTTTCAATTCTCTCCCTGTATCCAATCTCCTCGGAATCGGAACCCTCACTTTCATTGAGTTCATCCTGGATTACTTTGAGCTGCTCCCGCAGCAGAGCTTCTCTATGAGACTTACTTATTTTATCGGACACTTTCTTTGCCACTTCTACCTGGATGTTGATATTTTCTTTTTGCTTTGTCAGGATGTAAAGAAACGTCAGATAACGCTCACGAACAGAAATGATCTCCAGAAGGTTCTGTTTTTCCGCGAGTTTTATCGGCATAAAGGGCATAACATACCCCATTACCTGATCAATAGAATCCATCTTCTCGAGTGGCCGGATAAAATGTTCAGAGCCCTGGAAGCGGTTGCTTATATCACGAACTGTCTTTTTTACATCAGCCATGATTTCTTCCTGGAAATCTTCATCAAGGTCAGGAATATCAGACACAGGTTCATATTCAGTATAGAATATTCCATCCCTTTTATTCAGGGAAACAGCCTCAACTCTCTGAATTGCCTTTGCAGAAATCAGGTATCCATCATCAGCAGGCTGCACAAATGTTATTTTAAGCAAATTTCCGATCTTATACAGATCGTCTTCTGATAAATCTGAAAGTTTTATCCCGCTTTTTACTGTCAGTCCGACTGCATATGCGGATCCACCGTTCTCCACTTCAGTTAAGAGTAATTCTCCGGTGGTTTTGTCAGCCAGGAATTTTGTCCGGCTTTTGGGGTAAACCACTATATCAAAGAGTGGTATTATGAGACTCTCTTGGTTATCATGAGTTTGTTTTGAATACATTGTTAACCTTCTCGATTATTCTTTAATTTCTATGTCGATTATTTAGTTTTAATTGACCTAACTATTTGGCCGGACAAAAAAATTACCTTATTTTCCCTAGAATCTCAATAAGGGCGTCCATATCGTCGTCGTCCAGTGAGTCTGCAATCTTCTCAATAAGTTTCATAAGAGCTCTATTTTCGGCGCGTGCTATCATCTGCCCTTTTTCGGTTAGACGAATATAATAGATTCTTCCGTCATCCGGGGATTTTTCTCTACACACACAATCCATTTTGACGAATTTATTAATCATCTCTGTAATTGTGGGTTTTGAGTTTCTGGTGATTCTGGCAAGCCTGCTGAATGTTACTTCTTCGTATTCGTCAATAGCTTTCAGATATCCGATTTGCTTTACGGTAATATCCGACAACCCGCACTCAGAAAAGATCTCACAAGAGCATTCGCTTTTGATTTTAACCAGCTTTTCAAAAACTATGAATAAATGCTCTTTTTTCTCCATCATTTTTAGT
>CAZCKG010000382.1:0-2805 GCA_964498825.1 uncultured Methanosarcinales archaeon | reverse complement strand
TCCTATCCAGATCATTCATTTTCTGTTCTAACTTAATTAATCTAGACATCACATCCTGTTCAGATAATTCAGACAACCCCTTTTCCCCCTTAAATTCTTAATTTATGCTGTGTTCTATGTTCTCAAAGAGAAAATGAATCGTATGTCCGGTTCATTTCTCAGTATAAGGTTAAGGATTTAATTCCCATGCTCTTCTCCAGAAAGAGTTACTTATTAGATTGGGTTCCCGAGTATTATAATTTAAGGAAAATAAAATCTGAAGGAGGGAAGGGGGATACATAAATATGTCATAAATAAAAGCAGAAAACACTTTACAATATAACCCAATAATTAGATGAGGTAGGATATGCTTGGTTTTATCGTCATACTCCACAGCCTTTATTAGTTATTTCAATATACCATCTCTCCAGAAAAAACTCTTTTCTGGATCTCTTTCGAACCTTTCAAACAGACTTGGAAAAAGTCCCGGATATCTTGCCTCTTCAAGCGGAATGCAAAACATCCTTTTCGGGTGAGAGGGCTTCCCCCCAAGTCCAATAGCGACGAAGAACGGATATCCTTTTTCTTCAGCAAAGGTCTGATAACGTCCTAATTGTTGAGGATTAGACCATTGGAGTTTACCTTCAAATAAATCGGTCCTATATTTGCACTCAATACAAAAATTTTCATTTTTCGGCTTATATCGGATAATAAGATCTGGACCTGCATCAGACTCCACAAATCTGTCGTGCTTTCGTGTGATGTCTGTGCTCCATTGAACAATTGAGAAATACTTGTCGTCAAAAAGATTTGCAACATATTTCTCAAAATCGTTTCCTTTTTCTACGCATTCGTCTTCATTCAATACATCAACTACTCTCATAATTTTGTCGACAATTCCCATTTAAAATCTCCCTAAAATACAAAAATATATGAGGGCATAATATTTTAAATTATTTAATAAAGTCTCCATTCGTTAAAATGGCTTCACAGAATGGTTATACAGCTTATTAGAACTTGCAGAACGGAATCAGGAAAAGAAGTAATGAAAATAAAAAAATTAAACTGGAGAAATTTATTTTGGAACTCCATTTTTCCAGGAAAATTTGTTTTTAGGTTTTCTCTCAAATTTTTCAAAAAGCTCTGGGAAAAGTGCAGGGTACTTTGCTTCTTCAAGCGGGATGCAGAACATCCTTTTTGGCTTTCTGGCTTTGCCTCCGAGCCCTATTATTATATAAAAGGGGATTCTATTGTCCATTGCAAAAGTTCTATAGCGGCCCATTTGTTTTGGAGTTGACCACTGGATTTTGCCTTTAAAAAGTTTTGACCTGAACTTGCATTCAACACAGAAAATTTCATTGGTGCGCCTGTGGCGGAATACAAGGTCTGGGCCGCAGTCGGACTCTACGAATCTTGAGTGTTTTCTTGCCATATCTGTTGTCCACTGCACAACAGAAAAATTTCTTTCATCGAAGAGGTCTACCACATACCTTTCGAAGTCGTCTCCTTTTTGTTCGGACTCGTTTTCAAAAATTACACTAATAATTTTTCTTAGCTTTCTGAACAGACCCATAGTTACACCACTATTGTTTTTGTGAAAATAGCGGAATATCACAACATATTTTATAAATGTGATGGTGTGAGTGAGGGTTTGAGTGGAGAAAAAGAAGTGAATTGAGTGTTAAAACATGAAAAAAACCTGTAAAGGAGTTTTTCATGAATCAAATATGTTCCAGGCTTTTATATAAGTTTCAAGTTCTGATATGAATTTCTAAGAAAAACTTAATCTAAAAAAAGGGCATACTATATTTGGGAGAAATATAAGACTTAAATAAAATAATCATGACAATTATAAAAATCACTGGATTCTACGCCTATGGGGAGATGGCCGAAGAATTATCAGGATAAGCTCATAACACCTGAAAGGGCAGCTGAGCTTATGGAAGAAGGTTGGAAGAGAGCAGACCTGCATGTACATACAGCCTGCTCCTTTGATGTGCTTCCTGTAAAAGAACTGTGTCCTGAGAGCCTCTATGAAAAATCTCTGGACCTTGGCATGGATTTTGTTACATTTACCGACCATAACTCGGTGGAAGCTTACGAAATTCTTGGGTGGGACCGCGAAAAACTTGTCCCTGGAGTCGAAATCAGCATCTGTGATGCGGAATTTGCAGGTCACTCTCTGCATATTAATGTTTTCGAGCTTGACAGGGAGGAGTTTTTAGAACTCAGGGACATTTCCAAAATAGAACGTGACCTGAAAGAGTTTATCAAATACCTCAAACGGCACAAATTGCCTTTCATTTATAATCATCCATTCTGGTTCGAATTCCATAAGGAACCGAATCCTTCTGCAGTACCCAGGCTGGCAAAACTCTTCCCTGTACTGGAGTATAACATGAACGAGCTCAGGCAAAAAAACGAGGCTACAATAGCTCTTGCAGAGAAATTCGGAAAAGGGATTGTGTCAACCAGCGATACACATACAGGGCAGCTAGGAAAAGTGTATACTCTGGCAAAGGGAGAGAATTTCAGGGAATTTTTCCGGAATATAGAGAAAGGAAAAAGCTACATCGTTCCTGAAGACCTGACAAGGGAGTTCTTGATCGAAGAGATGAATGTCTGGATAGATCTGATCTTTGAAAAAAGCCCGAAAAATAAGAATATCAAAACCTTTCTGACAGGAGTAAAATCTCTGGACACAATGGTCAGGATCTCCAGAAGCACCCTTTTAAGCTACTCTCCGAAACTCAACAGAACTGCAATGAATCTGCTCTATATGATCTCAAACACAGGGCTTCCGGCTTCATTCTACCTTCATTCGGA
>CAZCKG010000381.1:0-2827 GCA_964498825.1 uncultured Methanosarcinales archaeon | reverse complement strand
CCGTTTCCGTTGTTTACTGTCAGGTTGACAATGTAAGTTCCTGCTTGTGAATAAATATGTGCTGGACTCTGCTTAGTTGAAGTAGCCCCATCACCAAAATTCCAGTTCCAGTCGATTGCATTTTTAGAACTGTCTGTAAACTGTACAAAAAGAGGAGCATATCCTCCGGCAACGCTGGTGGTGAAGTCTGCAACTGGTATCTCTAGTTCAACTTCTATGACGGTACACATATAGATGTCCCGGTTTCCGTTACGATCGTCCCACCATACGATCCTGTCGCCGTAGATAGCAGGACTGGATTGGTTGAATTCATTGGCAGTGATCGGGGTTTCCATGGAACTGGAGAGGTTATACATGTAAATATCGGCGTTTCCATTGCGATCATCCTCCCATACTATCCTGTTCCCATAGATGGGAGTTGACCATATCTGGTTTGATTCGTCGGTGGTGATTTGAGTTTCCTTTGAGGTAGAGAGGTCGTACATATAGACATCAGCATTTTTATATTCATCGCGGTTTCCATTGCGCCAATCCATCCAGACTATCCTGTCCCCGTAGATAAAAGGAAGTTCCTGAGTAAATTCATTGGTGGTGATCCGGGTTTCTGTAGAAGTGGAGAGATCATACATGTAGATATCAGGGTTTCCATTGCGGTCATCTTCCCATACTATCCTGTCCCCGTAAATATAAGGATAATACTGACGGGATTCGTTTGTGGTGATTTGAGTTTCTTTAGAGTTAGAAAGGTCATACACGTAGATATCCCAGTTTACTTCATACTGCTCATCAGTATTTATACTTCCTCCGTTACGACCATCATTGTACACTATCCTGTTCCCGTAGATAATGGGATACTCCTGATCCGCTTCACTCGAGGTAATTTGAGTTTCTCTGGAAGTGGAAAGATCGTACATGTAGACATCGTAATTTCCATTGCGGTCATCCATCCACACTATCCTGTTTCCATGGATAGTAGGCCACGTCTGGTTTGACTCACTGGTAGTAATCTGAGTTTCCCTGGATGTAGAGAGATTATACGCGTAGATATCCCAGTTTCCGTTGCGATCATCCTGCCAGACTATCCAGTCACCATAGATACTCGGAAACTGCTGATCAAATTCATTAACAGTAATAGGACTTACGCATTATCAGGCTTTATCTATCGTTTTTTCCTAACTTATGTAGTATTACAATAAGTTTAAGTTGTATTTTGGTTTGCTTAAATATACCTTTGCTGCCACTCTGTGAATTTTCATTTTACTTTCAAACCAAGATATCCCATTTCTGATCCTTTGTACTTCCAGCCTTAGAAAAGCTCTCAATGAAAACATGATATGTGCTCTCTGTGACTCTTTTTTTCTTGCCTGGCACTTTTCCACACCACAGAACTGTTTTATTCCTCTATGATATTCTTCAATTTTCCAGGACTTATTACCAAGATCCTCTCTTTTGGACTCATCCATATCCAGCACATCTGTAGCCCAGTATTGCGTGTCCCCTTCTTTGGGAACTAACCGAAATACCTTAATAAAACCGTACTCTCTGAGATGAACTCTAATTCCTTGATGAGGAATCTCAACTGTTTCAAGAGGGATATTCTTAGTATTATCAGGATTCACCAAACGATTTGATTTTAATCTTGTTAAAAAATGCCATTGTTTCTCCCTGATAGCTTTAAGGTTCTTTACGCTTGCATACCATGTATCAAACATAACATACCTAGGCCTAAATCCACGTTCTTCAGCCTTATCAAGCATATCAAGGAAATGATCATTCTTAGTTTTACTGTCTTCATCGATATTATAAATGCGAAAATCGATAGGTAAGACTACAGTACCATCTGTCCAGACTAAAGTAATTAAACCAATTCCCTTAACAGTACGATGATGTTTTCCACTCCACTGATGTCGAACAAACCCTATCTTTTCAGAATAAGGTTTATCCAGTACTGTGTCATCGACAATCAGATAACCTTCTGTAGGAACAACGAACTTCCTTACTTCAGCCCATAAAAGTTCGGTATCAGAAGGTTGCTTTTGGAGGAGACGAGTAAAACAGTCATGAGAGGGAGCATTGGTTGTAGAGGGGTAAGAGCGAGCAGCTTCAGTACAACTAAAAACTGTTGATGCAGCAATAAGAAAATTAATGTAATCAAGGTCAGTGCATTTGCATGGATTTATTGACATGACTTTAACCAATTTTATAATTCTAGTATTAAATAATTAATTCCAAATGATTTTAAGTTTGCGGAGATCAAATATGCGTAAGTCCTACTCCTGTTGTGCCTGAAGTTAATTTTTGAGCTTTCCTTTGATGTTCTATTACTATGGGAGCGCAGAGGGTCACGAATACCCCGACCTTCAGAGACGGTTTGATAATTACTACTGGTAATAACCGAATTCATTTTTTTCAATTTAAAGGTCCAAATACCTTATTTTTGTCATCTTTCTACCCCTAAATTGAATTGTCGGACAGCTTCTTTAGGGTGACCGCACGCAATTTGATTTTTTGATTTTGAATTTCAATCTTTGTACAAAATATATATAAGTTTCATGCCCCATATTATACATATAATATATTACAAATTATCGGACTGAATAAGGAAATGAAAAATATGTTATTATTAGACATAACAACATTTGACCCTGAAAATACCATGCAGCTATTTAAGCGATGGGAACAGGCGGAAAAGATGGGTTCACCAAATGGAGTGAAGGTTATTAACCAGTGGTTTGATGCAGGCGGAGGGCGTGTGATTACTCTATTTAACGTAGAAACTGTCAAAGATTACATTGTCTATAATTTGCCGTTTACAGACTTATGCCAG
>CAZCKG010000380.1:0-2839 GCA_964498825.1 uncultured Methanosarcinales archaeon | reverse complement strand
GTTACTGCTTTTATTGCATGATTTATACTGCTCTTATTGCATGAGTTTCATTAGCGTTTTACTCTTTTCAGATATCCAGGCTTTTTTTGCAGCTAAATTTCGAACTTTAACTTTTCGAATATTCACTTATCCTGATTGAGCAATCCCTTCGTTCATGTGTGTTGAGTACTTTTTACCTCGGAATCCATGAGGTTTGCTGTTTTTGCGGGAACTTCTGGAAGGGACACTCATTTATAATACTCTGAGTTCCAAATTACCCTTATGTCCAGACGGCTTGTAGATTTAACAGTCAGGGAATTGATGAATGCATCCACTCTTTTTGAAAAGGGGAAATATGAAAAGGCGCTTGAGAAGCTTGATAAAGCTGAAAAACTGGCGGAAAAGGCAAAAAGTTCGGACCTTTTGTGCCGTGTCCTGCTCCATAAAGGAGAGGTTATGGATGCCGTGGATAAGCCAGGTGAAGCGCTGGAGCTGTATGAAAAAGCTCTGGAAATCTCTTCACACCTTTTTTTAAATGAACCCCAGGATTCATCCTATCAGAAATATCTTTATAATTCCATTGGTGTCATTGGAAAAAATCTTGAAGGCAGAGATAGTTTTTCGGCAGCAGAGGAGTCTTATGAACGTACAAAAAAATATTTTGATGGGATATTTGATGCATATAAAAAGCTGATTGCGAAGCAGCCTGAAAATCTTGAGTATTTGTTAAATTATTTAAAAACACTGGTAAATTTCAGAGCTTATTTTTTAATTATCGGTCAACCTGAAAAGCAAATCCCGCTTACCAACAGTGCCCTGGAAACTTTCAAGAGAATATCAATTCTCCAGCCCGAGAACCAGAAAATTTTAGAGCAGCTGGATTTATTCGTGAGGAAGCTTGGAGAAGAATCTCTGAAAAATGAGCTTTTTGAAGATGCGAAAAAGGTCTATGGACAGTTACAGGAAATTTACAGGAGTCTTCTTGAAAGAGACCCTGATAACGAGCTTGTAATTCATCACCTTATTTTCTCATATGGATATTTAGGAGACTTACAGTCGAGACAGGGGTACCCTGAAAAAATGGAAGAAACTTACCTGCAGGCTCTTTCAATAGTAGAAGATAACTTACGCAAAAACCCTGAGGGCGCTTCATTTCTCTTTAACAGGGGTAAAATTTACGAGGAAATCGGAATCAATTATTCGGAATCAGGACACCTCGAGAATGCAAATTCGTTTTATGAAAAAGCGCTCGCAAACTTTGAAAATATGAAAGGAAAGTACCCGGATGACCCGGATTACCAGTTTAAACTTGCAGAAACTTTTGGTAACCTTGGAAAACTTTTTGCAAAAATAAAGCGTATCGAGAAAGCAAAACAATGCTATATGCATGAAATTGAAATTTATGAGTCCCTCTTCGAAAAAGATCCTGAGGATGAAGACCTCAAAATGGAGATTATCGAAACCTTAACGCAGATAGGAAACCTCTACGCTGAAGCAGGAGATACGGAGCCGGCAAAAGAATACTATGAGAAGGCTATCGAGGGATATGAAATGCTGCTTTCAGAAAACCCGGAGTCAACTGATTTTGAGAGTGGTATTTCGGAAGTCCTCATCGATCTTGGTGACATGTATGCAAAAGTGGGACGTGAAGATACAGAACCTGAAGAGGAACCCGAAGATGCAGAACTTGAAATTGCTCGGGAATACTACGAAAAAGCCCTGAAACTAAACGAAAAAGAATTTGGACGATATCCTGAAGATTCAACATGCCAGGATGAGCTTGTCAGGACACTGGGCAAACTTGGAGATTCATTTGCAATTCAGGAAAGGTACATAGATGCCATTTCGTTTTACCGACGTATCATCGAGATCAAGGAGCAGGCAGTAAGAGATAATCCCGGCGAATGGGTCTATCTAAAGAGCCTTACTAATTCCCTGTATCATCTAGGATATTTTTATGGAAAAGTCGGAGAATCGGAACTGGAAAAGGAACAATATTCAAAGGCTGCTGAACTTTTCTCCAGATTATTGCATGATGAAAAACTCTCAATTCCAGTGAAACAAATCCTGGCTACTGGTGTGCAGCTCCGTGGGATAGATCTCCTTAATTCCAGAAAATTCGACAGCGCGAAAGAAACCCTGGATCTTGCCCTTGAATTCTTTGAAAACCAGTACGAAAAAGACCCGGAAGACCCGAAAAAATACCCCTTCATTTGTGAAGCCCTCTACCGGAGTGGAAGGTTGCAACAGGATCTGGAGCACTTTGAGGAAGCGGCTAAAATCTTTGATTCGCTGCTCCCTATAATGGAAAAATTGCTCGAATCAGATCCCGGAAATCCCGAATACCGAGAAAAAGCAGGAATCAGTTATACCGATGCCGGGGAAGTGTATTCTCTTATAGGGGAGTACGAAAAGTCAAAGCAGGCTTTTGGAAAAGCCCTGGATATAAACGCAATTCTCCTTGATGAAGAACCGGATAATCCCATATATAAGATAAACCAGGCGGAAACATTTAATAAATATGCAAAATTACTCTCGAAACTTGGCAGGAACGAGGAAGCAGAGGATTACAACACAAAATCAGAGGAAATACACAGGAAATTGGCTGAAGAGGACAGTGATGAAGGAGACATTAACTAATAAAAGTGAAATTTTAACAACCATGTAGACCTGTGATAGTATGCACAAAACCTTCAGAGAATTTAACGGCAAAACCTACATGCTCGACGAGTTAAGCTATTTCGGGCTTGATAAACCCGATGCCGAGAAAAGAAAAGCCATGATAAAAAAGAGTGGGCTCGGAGTCAGATGCGTAAAGAAAGCGAATGGCAAATACGTAGTATACCGCGAATATCTGGGA
>CAZCKG010000379.1:0-2844 GCA_964498825.1 uncultured Methanosarcinales archaeon | reverse complement strand
AATTTGAGAAATACGAACCAGAAGCCTCAAAAATCCTGGACAAAATCAGAGAAGATCTCAAGCAAAAAGAAGGAATCCTGGAAGTGCTCCTTCACCACAAAACAGGCGTCATCAAAGCCGGAGAAGACATAGTCTACATTGTCATTGCATCCGGCCACAGGAAGGAACTTTTCCCTGCCCTCAGTGAAGCCATAGAGCGTATAAAGGCAGAAGTCCCGATCTGGAAAAAGGAATTTACGGAAAAAGAAGAATTCTGGGTCCACGACAAAGAATAACTAAGAATAATCTCGTAAAAGAAACTCAAAGCCTCTGGATGCGGTTAAATGAACGGAAAAACAGAAGCAGCCCAGCTTGAAGAAACAGGATTAGAAAAATCAGTGGAAAAGCAAAAAAAGCTCAGAACCGCCGTCGTTCTGGCAGGAGGCAGGGGTACACGGATGGGCATGGTCGAAAAAGCCCTTCTAGAATTCGAAGGAAAAACTATTATTGAGCGCCTGCTGGAAAGCCTTTTTCATGCCGTAGACGAGGTAATCCTTTCAGTTCGGGACAGCGCCCAGAAAGAAAAGTTCAATCCGGTGCTTGAAAAATTCCCTGCCCGTGAAATCCGCTTCTGTTTTGACACTTTAAAGGATGCAGGCCCCCTCGAAGGCATTCGGGCAGGACTGCTCGAATCCAGGTCAGAATATTCCTTTGTCTGTGCAGGGGATATGCCTTTCGTAAGTTTCAGGGTTGTAGACCTTCTGTTTGAGAAAGCAGACAGTCATGATGCTGCTCTCCCAAAATGGAATGATAGAATGTTTGAACCCCTGCATGCAGTCTATTCTAAAAAATTGATTCTTGAAATTGAAAAAGCCTTTGAGAAAGGAAAGAGAGCAGTACTTACGTCGGTTTTAGAGATGAAGGATGTAGTGTTTGTTGAAGTCTCGGAAGTCCGGAAACTTGACCCCGAACTGAGGACTTTTGCGAATATTAATACGGTTGAAGATATGAATTCTGTGATCGAAGCAAGGGCTGATAACAAAAAATAATATTGAAGTCCCTGTCGAATATTATTGATTTTTTAAATTGCCGAATTAACCTTAATAGCTTCTTTACCGTTCATTTCCGCGCTTTGCGCGGCTTTCCCATCACTCAGAATATATAATAGAAAAATATTTAACAGACAAGCCTTTCTACTCAAATATTAAATGGGATTTTTCATGTTATCCAGCAAACTACGATAACGTGAGGTAGGGATTGTAGATGGAATCAAACGAAATTAAGGATCTTATCATAAAAGCTCAAAGAAATAAAGAAACATCATTAGACCTATCATTGAAACATCTTAAATCTCTGCCGTCGGAAATCGCAGAACTGAAAAATCTTACTATACTTGACATATCTTCTAATGAATTGACTTCACTGCCGTCGGAAGTTGCAGAACTGAAAAATCTTACTACTCTTAACATATCTTATAATCAATTGACTTCGCTGCCGCTGGAAATCGCAGAACTGAAAAATCTTACTACACTTAACATATCTTATAATCGATTGACTTCGCTGCCGCCGGAAATCGCAGAACTGAAAAATCTTACGGGACTTTACATATCTTTTAATCAATTGACTCCTCTGCCGCCGGAAATCGCAGAACTGAAAAATCTTACTACACTTAACATATCTTATAATCGATTGACTTCGCTGCCGCCGGAAATCGCAGAACTGAAAAATCTTACGGGACTTAAAATATCTTCTAATCAATTGACTCCTCTGCCACCGGAAATCGCAGAACTGAAAAATCTTACTACACTTAACATATCTTATAATCAACTGACTTCGCTGCCGCCAGAAATCGCAGAACTGAAAAATCTTACTACACTTGACATATCTTATAATCAATTGACTTCGCTGCCGCCGGAAATCGCAGAACTGAAAAATCTTACTGCACTTAACATATCTTATAATCAATTGACTTCGCTGCCGCCGGAAATCGCAGAACTGGATATGGACATTAAATGGGAATATCGATCATTCAAAAAAGGAATATTTTTGGAAGGAAATCCTCTTGAAAATCCTCCTATAGAGATTGTAAAAAAGGGCAGAGAGGCGGTTTTTAATTATTTCAAGTCGCTAGAAGGTGAAAATGAACTATTAAATGAGGTTAAAGTTCTGATCGTTGGTGAAGGGAAGTCAGGCAAAACTTCGCTGGTGAAGCAGATTTTTGGAGAAGAATTTAACGAAAATGAGCCCCAAACACATGGAATCAGCATAAGAAAATGGGAACTGGAAAATAGTAAAAGAAAAATCAAGGCTAATTTCTGGGACTTTGGAGGGCAGGAGATTATGCATGCCACCCACCAGTTCTTTTTGTCAAAAAGGAGTCTTTATATCCTTGTTTTGGACGCTAGAAGAGATGAAAATCCTGAGTACTGGCTTAAACTCATTGAAAACTTCGGTGGAGATTCACCGGTTCTAGTTGTGATTAATAAAATTGATGAAAATCCTGCATTTGAACTTAACAGGAAGTTTTTAAAAGATAAATATCCTTCAATCAGAGATTTTTATAGGCTTTCCTGTAAATCTGGAAATGGAATAAAAGAGTTTTCAAATATTCTTGAAAAGGAATTGATGAAAGTAAAACATCTTGAAATTGAATGGCCAAAAAGCTGGTTCAATGTAAAGAGCAAACTTGAAAAAATGTGCCCTAATTGTACTCCTGATTTTGTGGATAGAGGCGAGTGCGAAAACCACAGTTTCATCCAGTACAATGAATATAAAACGATGTGCAATAAGGAAGGAATTAACAAAGAATCGGAACAGAATACTCTTGTTGATTTTCTTCACGATCTGGGCGTAATACTGCACTTC
>CAZCKG010000378.1:0-2848 GCA_964498825.1 uncultured Methanosarcinales archaeon | reverse complement strand
ATTTATTGCAGATGACTCCTGACTTATATCAGCGGTTTCAGCATGGCTCTCTACAGAATCAGCTTTTATATCGTCTGAAAATTCCGAGTCCGGTACAGTACTATCGGCTTGCAAAGTTTCTAGCTCTCCATTTTCTCCTGGGGGACGAGATATCATACCTGGGTGTTTTCTATGCCTTTTTCCTAAGAAATAGCCTGCCAGTAACAGAACTATTAAAGCCAGGAGAGCGAAAACTAAAAAGGTAGTTTGATAGTTATCCTGAGCCGCGGTTGTGACATCTGCGGGTGATGTCTCTTCAATATTCATGTCAGGAACTTCAAATTCTTCTGGTTCGAGGAGTTCCTCTTCATAAGTTGGAAACATGAGAAGGTCGTGAACATATTCCCCATCATCTGAAATCACAACTGCATCCTTAGTTGTGTAAACTCGTTTGTTCCCTTCAAAATAGTTAGAACTTATCAAATAGGTCCCTGGAGTAAGGTTGAAGGTGTATTCTGCATCCGTTGCAACAAAAGATTGTACCGGAGTAGAGTTAATTTCAACTACTGAATTATTAAGAGGTGTGAAACTATTCCACTCATAGACTGTCCCGTGAATCGTGGCCGCTAGTGAATTTCCCTGAAAAAACATAAGGAAAAAGAAAACACAGGCGATCCTGCAAAGATTTCTAAAATTCACGAAATGTTAAATGGGTTTATGACATAAATCTTTTACTTTCCATCAAAGAAATTTCAGTTGTCACAAAGGCGTATTCAAGTTTTATCAAGAAAACAGAGGTCTTATCAAGTTTAAATTATTACCTACACTCATCAACTAAGCTCATTTCTGGAAGAATGCTTATATTCTCTTTACTCAATACAGCTATATTATAGCTTCCAAAAGGGGGAAGTCAGACGAAAAAAATACGAATCGTACGATATCTGGCTTATTTCACGATCATATTAACATTACTTTGTATACTGTCGGGAAGTGCCCTGGCTGCCAAGGGTTCTTCTGAGCAGGGAAATGGAAACCATAATCAGTACATGCGCGAAAATTCAGGGGATACATACACAGGTGAGAATGAAAGTGAAAATGGTAGCAACGGCTCTGAGCCGGAGCCAGAAGAACTTCAGGATAATCTCGATATAGAAGACCAGAAAAAGATTTCAAAACAAGATAAAAAAGAAATAAAAGAAGAACTCCAGCTCCAGAAGAAGGAATATCAGGAAGCAAAAAAAGATTTCCTGGAAATAAAAAGCAATATTCAGACCGGAAAACTTAACCTTAATTCTGAAGAGGCTTTAAATGCTACAAAGAATTACCTTGACGCAAGCATCAGTTACATGATAGCTCACCTTTCAACTGTAAAAAGCAACATGGAAGCTTCAAATGGTACTGGAACAGATAAAAAAATTGCTGCCATAGATGAAAGGATTGAACTGCTTGAAGCTGAAAAGGCAGAAGTTAAGAATGCTTCCAGTCAGAAAGAGCTTCTGGTTACGGTCAGATCTGTACGTGAAACCTGGGATGATGCAAGGAAAATTAGTCTTGAGGGCTCAGGAGAGATTGTCAGTGAAAAAATCGGAGAATTTCTTGAAAAATCCGAAGTTCTTTCTAAAAAGCTTGAAACTGATTTAGAGAAACTGAACGAAACCGGAGCTGAAACCTCGGATATTGAAACCAAGCTTACCACTTATAATTCATATATCAGATCTGCGCAGGAAAAGAAAGAAAAAGCAGATTCTATTTACAGCTCTGATAATGTCACCAAGGAAGATATGAAAACTGCAAATAATTACTTGCGTCAGTCTCTCAATGATATTAATAAAGCAAATAAAATACTCAGAGAGATCTTCGATGAATTTAAAATGCATAATACTGTGTTAACTAATATAACTAGTATTGATAGTGGCTTAAAAATCAGTTTTGACGATATTAAAAATGTAACCTATACCGACAACAACTCATCAATTGCAAATGGCACTCTTGTCAACTGAACGGAGGCCGCTTCTTAAGAAGAAACAAAAATATTTCGGAAATAAGATTGAATTCTCGCTGAAGAAGGATCATAAAGTTGAGGAGGCAGAAAATGGCAAAACTCGCTAACCTGCTCGTAATATTAGTTTTGTTTGTCTGGCTTGCAGGGTCAGGTTGTGTCGGGAACGATGCACCAAAAGCAGAAAATACAGGAGCAAATCCTGATATTGATGAGAATGTAGACAACTCTTCTGAAAATCTAACTGGCCTTACAACGGCAGAAATCAATGAACTTAATTCAGATATGGAAGATCTTGACAACTTACTTGAAAATGTAAGTCTTGGTGAGGATATAGAAATCGAAGACGTTGAGATAGAAAAAGTCTAAATCAAAGGCGTCAAAATGGAAAATAAGTGAAAATTCACTTAAAAAGTAGTTTTCATTTAAAAAACATCTTTTCTTTATTCTTAATCCTTTGGATTTCTTCTTCCAGGGCATCTATCCTTGATTGAAGTTCTTGCATATCTTTTTTGGCAAAGGCATCTGCTTTTGAGACAGTATCCTGAATCTTTTCAGAGATTTTCTTTTCAAGATCAACCTTCTGTTTTTTGCTTTCCTCCACCATGTCCTGGATTACTTTTTTGCCTTCTTCCTTACTGATATCCCCTTTATCAACCAGGTCCTTTACAAGCTCATCTATTCTTTCTTCGGTCATTGCCCAGAGGCCTGCTCCTATGAGCCCAAGTTTTCGGACAGATTCCCTCATACAAACACTCATCTTTGGTTATTGATCTTAAGTTTATTGAAAACAATCACTCGAATATAGTCTCTAATGATGTATTAAAAGTTCGCTTGATTTAAAAAGTAATCATATGACCTGTCTTAAAT
>CAZCKG010000377.1:0-2849 GCA_964498825.1 uncultured Methanosarcinales archaeon | reverse complement strand
CCACTTTCTTTCTGTTCCCTGTCAAGCCTTGAGCCCAGGTTATTTACGCGGGGACGCCTTGTCTCCTCGTCTCTCCTGAAAGTTATTCCCAGGTTTTTCAGGAATTTGTTCATGCCTGTTTCCATGCTGAACGGACCGTGGGCTTCACCGTATACCGCAGGTTTTCCTTCAAAAACCATCAGGCGCTGGCTCAGCATGTCTATCATATAGATATCGTGATCAACAACCATGGCTGTTTTCTGGTTGTTTTCGGCAAATCGGTTAAGGACTTTTGTGACCATGGAACGCTGCTCTACGTCCAGGTGGGCGCTTGGCTCGTCTAAAATATAGAAATCGGCTTCATGGGAAAGGCAGGCGGCAATTGCTACTCTCTGCAGTTCTCCGCCACTCAGGTCAGTAAGCAGGCTGTCATAGATTTTTTCAAGCTGGAGCGGGTTTGAGATCTCAACCTCATAGTAACTGGTGCCGAATCGCTTTGAAATGCCACGCAGGAAGTCCTGTACACGCACAGGTATATCAGCTTTAATGTACTGGGGCTTGTAAGAGATTTTTACATCTATTCCGGGATCTCCTTCATCAGGCTTTATTTCTCCTGCAAGGATCTTTACGAAGGTTGATTTTCCTATCCCGTTAGGACCCATTATTCCCAGCACTTCACCTTCTCTAAGGTTCCCGCCTGTAGCTTTAAGGGAAAATCCGTCTCCAAACTTCTTTGAAAAGCCATTGAAGGTAACCGCGGATCTAATCTGTGATTCTTCTCTTGGGGGATGGATCTCAAACTTAATGGCTTCAGGCCGGATTCTGATGTTTTCTTCCGGAAGGTAACCTTTAAGGTACTGGTTAATTCCTACACGTACGCTTTTAGGAAGGGTAATCACACCGAAACCTGCGGGTTCTCCGTAGGCAATATGAATTACATCTGCAAGCATATCCAGAATTGCAAGGTCGTGCTCTACTACAAGTACGGCTCTTTCCTTTGAGATACTCTGGACTAAACGGGCGACATTAATCCTCTGGTAGATATCCAGGTAAGGACTGATTTCGTCAAAGAAGTAAAACTGGGCATCTCTTGCCGCACAGGCCGCAATTGCCACCCTCTGAAGCTCTCCACCGCTTAACTCCGATATCTTCCTGTCAATTACTCCTTTCAAATCAAGGTAGTCGACGAGCTCATTCATAACTCCTCTTTCGTCGGTTTTTTCGAGCAGTTCGGAAGTTTTGCCTTTGAAAGCTTTAGGAATCAGGTCAACATACTGCGGCTTCTGGGATACCTTGACTTTTCCATCTGCTACAGCCTTGAAGTAATCGTAGAGTGCTGTGCCTGCATAGTGCTCGAGTACAGTGTCCCAATCCCCTTTTCCATGTCCGAAGTTAGGAATCAGGGTTCCGGAAAGTATCTGGACCGAGGTACTTTTTCCTATTCCGTTAGGGCCAAGAATCCCTGTTACTTTTCCTATTCTGGGTACAGGCAGTCCAAAGAGGGCGAAGCCGTTTGTGCCGTACCTGTGTGTGGGTTCTTCCAGCGCTTCAGGAAGTCCTATAATCATTATAGCTTTAAAGGGGCATTTGTTAATGCAGATCCCACAGCCCACGCAAAGCTCTTCGGAGATTACGGGTTTTCCATCCTCCGCAAAAACAATTGTCTCATCCCCGGTTCGAACCCTGGGGCAGAACTTTTCACACTCTTTACTGCACCTTCTGGGCTGACATCTGTCTTTATTAAGTATAGCTATTCTCATAATCGTCCCCAAAATCACATTTTTTTTCTTTAATTTGTTAATAAAATTTCTCGTGAAATATCTGCCAAGATTTAATGAAACGCCTGTTATAATTGAAGCACCACTATGTAAATATTTTTTCCCTATTTGTGAGGGCAGTTCTCACAGCAAAGAAACATGACAATGCGATGAATATCAATTGAATGCATGCTGGTAGGCGTGCTATGTATATACTTCGGTTTATTCAACAGAGCTCAGTACAGCAGTCACCGGTTATGAAATGCCTTATCTGGTATATGAATTATTGGACTGCTAAATGCATAAAACGTCAGTTATGCAGGGTTTTCATGAATCAGATGGACAAAAGTCAATTGTAAAAAGAAACCGGGTAAAAAGGCTTTCGATTTGAGAAATACCTTTTTACGGTTCAGGAAAAGAAGACTTCAGTTAAGTAAGAGAAGACTTCAGTTAAGCAAGAGAAGACTTCAGTTAAGCAAGAGAAGACCTCAGTTAAGCAAGAGAAGACTTCAATTCAGGAGAAGAGTCCAGGTAACAAGGAAGAAATCAATGACTATAAACTCGACATAAAACCAGTCTTTAGCTTTAAATTCTTTTGTATCGATCTTAAGCAGAGGATAACCCAATTTCTGTATAATATATGTAAGTCCGATAACGATCATAAGTACAGCATACCAGATCCTGTCTTCTCCTGTTCCGTACAGGGCGAAGGTCAAATATCCTGCCAGTATACCAAGTACTGAAGCTACTATTGTCTTTATAATTCCTTCTCTATGGGCTTTCTGCTTTTCTTCGGGCGTCTTTTCCTTTATAAGACTCTTTTTTTCTGGAGTCCCGGAGCTTGTTGCAGAACCTTCTGCGGAAATCTCTTTAATTTTTGCAGGTTCTTTTCCTGGCTTTGACTTCGGATTTTGCTTACTCAACCTGTATTCACTCCTGAACGGCAATTATCCTGGGATCTAATCTGTGTTTTAATCGACCCTGAATCTATGTGAATAGTTGCCTTGAATCCTCAAATTTAAATTACAAGATTAAAATCATACTATTTAAATTATTAGAGTTAAATTATTAGAGTTAAATTATTAGAGTTAAATTATTAGAGTTAAATTATTA
>CAZCKG010000376.1:0-2853 GCA_964498825.1 uncultured Methanosarcinales archaeon | reverse complement strand
TCAACGAAGTTGAAATCTGTGGTAACATCAGGATGTTTTGCAGAAACTGCATTGAATTCTTCTCTCCAGAAGCCGTAGATATCAGAAAGGACATTTGCTTTATCCACTGAAGATACGTGCTTTTTCCTTTTTTCGGCGAGGTCAAAAGCGTACTCAACGACTCTTTTTGTACCTTCTTTGGAGATCAGGCCTATCTGGTACCCTATTTCTTCGCTGTCGGTCTCGATATCAAGGCCGAATTTTGCGGAGTAGAGTGTCCTTTTTACTTCAAGGAGGTTTTTGCTTTCTCCTTTCTTTGCTCTGCCGCCGATTCCTATGTAGAAATCCTCGGTGTTTTCCCTGACCACTACAAAGTCGATATCTTTTGAGGTTTTGTCTTTGAGCGGAGTCCAGACGCCGTCGAGGAGTTTTATCGGGCGAAGGTTGACGTACTGGTCAAAGTAAAAACGTGCAGTTAATAAGATTCCTTTCTCAAGAATTCCAGGGGCAACTCTTGGGTCTCCAATGGAACCAAGGTAAATGGCAGGGTAGCCTGATAATTCCTTTAAGGTCTCTTCTGAAATCAGCTCTCCTGTCTCAAGGTAATGATCTGCTCCGTGAGGGTATTCAATCCATTCTACATCAAAACCAAATCTTTCGCCTGCTGCATCTATAACTTTTCTACCTTCGGCGATGATTTCTGGGCCTATCCCGTCACCCGGGAGGACCGGAATCTTATACTGCGTCATGTTTATACTCCTTTAGATTTTTCAGGCAAATTTGCCTTTTTTATTGTGAGATATCATACGCGAACAGGACTGTCTCTGGACAGATTTCCTGTTTCTTAGCGCTCAGAGACCAGTTTTCTGGCATACTCTATAAGTCCTCCAGCATCCACGATTTCACGAACGAAATCAGGAAGGGGGGTTGCCTGGTAGGTCTCTCCTTTTGTTTTATTTTCAATAACTCCTGTTGCAAGGTCTATTTCAAGTTCATCT
This sequence comes from uncultured Methanosarcinales archaeon, assembly GCA_964498825.1. GTDB lineage: Archaea > Halobacteriota > Methanosarcinia > Methanosarcinales > Methanosarcinaceae > Methanosarcina. The sequence goes on along the minus strand of CAZCKG010000376.1, from coordinate 1,876 downwards.
CCATCGTCTATCCTGTCAGTATCAGGACATTCCAGAAGAGGGACTCCGATATTTATTGAATTCCTGAAAAAGATCCTTGCAAAAGACTTTGCGATAACACAGGCTACCTTTGACCCTTTAAGGGCGAGGGGCGCATGTTCGCGCGAGGATCCACAGCCAAAATTGCTTCCGGCAACCACGATATCATTTTCGTGAACTTTCTTTGCAAATTCAGGGCGTACTCCTTCAAATGTGTATTTTGCAAGCTCTTCCGGGGTATTGAAGATAAGATACCTTCCGGGAATTACCGCATCAGTATCCACATCATCTCCGAATTTCCAGGCTCTTCCTTTCATAACATCACCACTGTTTACTGCAACTAAATGCTATTGTTAGAATAATTACAGCCTGTAACTCAGCTGCATTAATAGGGTTGAAGTATCACAGCTAATATTTAAATTATTTTCTGGCAGGCTATAAAAATTGGTTAACAATTCCTCATGGTTACTTCCTAATCCTTATTATTTACGTTTCTCGGAGAAAGTTAAAATCAGTTCCCTTCTTCTTCGAATTGTTATTTTTTATTCTTTTCTGCTGCATTGGGCTCGAGAAGACCTGGTTCTCCTCCTCCGTGCCAGCTTATCCGCGGACGGATGCGTACAAGATGGACAGACTCCGAATGATCATCCACTATCAAGGCAACTCCTCTTTCACTCCCCATTTTCTTCAGGTAAGCCTGAATACTCTCCTGCATATAAAGAGGACGGGAGCTTTCCAGAGCCAGGATATCGTCACTTGCGGTAAGGCGGTGGCAGATAAGCATGTCACTCTGGGAGACTACATCCGGATGAAGGCTTGCAGGTCTCTGGGTTGCCAGAATCAGAGACAGGCCAGGTTGCCTGCCCTGTCTGAGACAGCGGTTAATAAGAACTCCGGATGCAAGACTCTCGCCTTTTACGGGCAGGAAAATATGAGCTTCATCAATAAACAGCCAGACAACCGGAAATTCTTCTTCCTCTGCATTTTCTCCCATAAGCTTCTTTTCATAGATCCGTCTGGCTTCAAGTCTCTCTTCATATAGCCTTCCTGCAAGAATCGATACCGTAGCAGCACAGACATTTTCGTTTTCAAGGGTGCTGACGTCAATAATCGTTGTTTTTCCCCCTGATACGAGTTCTGATAAAGGCGTCCCTTCTTTTGAAAAAAGTCCCCAGGAATTCACTGCCCTGAAATAGTTCTCTGCTGCCCCTTTTGAAGCCGGGTCAGAACGAGTATCCTGCAGCACCCCATTAACAATATCGTCCAGAGAATATGCATCTCCTCTTTCTCTCAGGGATTCAACAGTTCTTACAAGCAGAATTCCAAGAGGGGAAACCTCTTCAATTTTAAAAACCCTGCACCACTGGCTTCCTGAAAGCTCCTTGATTGAAATCGAAAACGGTTTTACATCGATATTTCGCTTCCTGTAAGCCTCAACTTTGCCGGCTGGCACTAAAATCTCGGTTTCGATTGCTTCTGAATTGAGCCCCCAGTCCTTCAGCTTCTGGGCTTCAAAAGTATTCGGATGGCGCATTGTCCAGAAAATTCCCATAGTGTCGATAACAACGGATGCAAGCCTTTTCTTAATCGATGGCTGAAGAAGGGAAAGTTCTTCCAGTATGCATCCCATTGTATAAGATTTTCCGTATCCCCTTTTTCCGCAGATCAAAATGGCATGAGGTTTCAGGGCATCAAGATAAACCGCAGATCCTCTGGAATGGTCGAGTGCCATGTAATTTCCAATTGAAAGAATACCTTCTCCCTGATTCTCCTCGTTTCCAAGCACACGCAAAGTAACGGGAACCTTTCCTCCAAATACAGGTCTGAGTTCTTTATTTTCCCCTTTCAACATCCTGAT
>CAZCKG010000375.1:0-2861 GCA_964498825.1 uncultured Methanosarcinales archaeon | reverse complement strand
TATGGAAAAAACAATAATCAAGCAGACAATCCTTGAGCAAAAGGAGCTCTTCGAAAGAGAAGAAGATATTGTAAAAAGAACTGTCCCGGAATACCTTCTTCAAACACCAAAAATTGTTGTGATAACGGGCATAAGAAGGTGTGGAAAATCCACTCTGCTAAAAGAGATCTCCGGAAACTTCAAAACCCACGCCTATGCAAACTTTGAGGACGAAAGGTTCCTTGAATTCACAGCGAAAGACTTCAATACACTGCTCGAAATATTCCTTGAACTCAATCCCAAAATAGATACTCTATTTTTTGACGAAATCCAGAATATTTCAGGATGGGAAAAATTTGTCAGAAGATTGTTTACAGAAGGGTACAAAATATTTGTTACTGGCTCAAGTTCAAACCTTCTAAGCTCGGAGATTGCAACAAGCATCACAGGAAGAAACCTGAAATATGAGCTCTTTCCATTCAGCTTTAAGGAATATCTCTTATATAAGAAATTTGAGACTAAAGAAACTTACACAACGAAAGAAAATGCTTCAATTTCCGGATATTTTGAAGATTACGTGAAGTACGGAGGATTTCCGGAAATTGTAAAGTCAAGAAATGAAAAAGAGTTGATGGAGATCTATCAGGACATCCTGATAAAGGATCTGCTTGTAAGGATGCAAATAAGGGACTCAAAAGACTTTCGGGATCTCTCACTTTACCTTCTCTCCAACATTTCAAGAAAAATGAGTTACAATAACCTGAAAAAAGTTATGGGATTCAGCAACACCTCAAAAGTAAAAAATTATGTGGAATTCCTGGAAGAAGCATACCTCTTTTTCACTTTGAAGAAATACGATCCCTCTTTAAAAAAACAGATTGTGAGCTCAAGAAAGGTTTATTCAATAGATACGGGCCTCATAAAAGCTGTCTCGTTCATGTTCTCAGAAAACACAGGCCCTTTGCTCGAAAATATAGTATTCCTGGAGCTTAAAAGGAGATTCCAGGAAATATATTATCATGAAGACAAAAAGGAATGTGATTTTCTTGTTAAGAATAAAGAAAAAATAGTTCAAGCAATACAGGTAACGGTTTCAATAACCGATCTTAACACCGAAAAAAGAGAAATAGATGGGCTTAAAGAAGCAATGGAAATGTACAACCTGAAAGAAGGATACATAATTACAAAAGACGCGGAAAAAACAATCAATCTGGAAGGCAGGACAATACACATAAAGCCAATAATACCCTGGCTTCTGGAATAACAATCACTAACGCCCTAAAATCAAAAATTAAAAAGCCTCTATATATGGGAAGAATCTTATGGAAATGATTTTAATGGTTCTGTTAGGAGGAAGCTACTGATTTAAATAAAGTTATGTTTCTTCACCAAAAATTAGTCCTCTTGAGCGAGCGAAGCGAGAGAAAAGGACTGCGGACTCCCGAATCGCAATTCGGGGAAAACAAATATAAGTAGGCACCCGGGTGTTGGGGAGTTGGGGGGTGTTTTGGGGGTTATTAAAAAGAGTTTAAAAGGTCTTTAATGACCTGTCCAGATGCCCAGTACCTTAGTGGAATCCATGGTATATATAATTAAAGGGTAATTGTTTATTGAAAAAGTAATATCAAGAGACTGTATTGTATTGATGACAGAGTTTCCAAAACGAGTATAAGACTAGTTGACTATGTCCTCTTGAGAGAAGCGAAAAGGACCCTGTGCTGTTGCGATTACATTGCAACTCCTAAAAAATCTCTGATTTCCTGCGATCTCGAAGTGAAACTCGAGAAAGTAGCAAAGTTATATACGTACCCAAGTTTCTATAAAAGATTGTCTCTATATTCACGCCACCTCTATGAAATTAGCTGGAGTAGAACAAATGAATAAGAATAAAAGATCAAAGTTTATTGTTTTGCTTTTAATGATCCTATTTTTTGGGATAGTGCTTTTTCCGGTGGCAAATGCCACTTCTGAAGAACCAGTCACTGGGAAAGAAGAGAACGAACAGAAATCTGTTGATGGTTCACAATGGAATGAATGGAAACATGCTCATATTGTGGAAGTTGAAGTGACAACAGTTTATGATTACAAAAAAGATGGAACGCTCAAAATCACTGAAACTTATTCTGGAGAGAAGCTTAAAGGTAAATTTAAGATAGATAAACTAACAAGGTCTCAGACTTTTTCAGTCTCTGACAGAAAAGAGATCGCTCTTAGTGCCGAAAGCGAGAGCTTGAGACTGAAACCAGGAGATCGGAAAGAATTCGTAACCAAAAAATCTACAGTGCTTACAACTAGCGATGATCCTTATGAATGGTGGACCAGTACTTCTTTAACTTCTCTCACCTACCCTCAATGGACTTACTCAAAGCTTACCTCATTATATAAGACTTATTACGAAGTGGCAGACCCTATAAACCTTCTATGGGAACAGAACACCCTGAAGACAGTTAAAAGTTTAATCCTTAATAAAAAATGGGTTGATAATCCTGTAGAATACACCCATTATATTCCGTATCCTGATGGAAGCTGGGTTGCTGGAGACGGAATGGCAGATAATAAATACAGAATTCTCGGGGGCTATCATCTACGGCTCTGGGAGCTTCCAGATGGTAACGTAGTTTCAAACGCCCACCATGATGACAATGTTTTCGTCGTTCCTGGACATCAGGTAGATGGATACGAAAACGCAGAAGCCAAAATTGCAGGATTTTTCGGGACTGCAAATGGAGCATGCTGGCTAAATAATGTGTGCTACAGTGATTACTATAATGCCCGTAATGATGGCTCAGCAACACTTTTCTGAGAGTTTAAAGTAGTGTTGTTCCCAAATTTTACAGATTATTTGTGGGATTAAGGTCAGTAGCTTCCTGAGGACCCATTGA
>CAZCKG010000374.1:0-2863 GCA_964498825.1 uncultured Methanosarcinales archaeon | reverse complement strand
CAAGTTCAGGGGTAAGGACTTCCATTGCATTGCTCATTGCCTTTCCGGACATCATGATTTGAGGCAGAAAAATCTCGGCGGCTTCGAACTTGTCACCAACGATTTTCATTCCAACGGAAAGACCCTTGGTGATGATGTCAATAGGTGGAATTCCTGCAGCTAGGGCTTCCTTGCATAACTGTGCAGTGCCTGCGATGTTCTGATTTACGATCGCATCGCGTAACTTATCAAAAATCTCTTGGTTTGCCATTTTTAAACCTCCATTGAATTCGCTGTTTATGCGGTATCGTTGGGATGCACAATGTCTTTGTAATCTCTGTGGAGTGGACAATTCTCGTAAAGATTTGACTGCCTATATCTAGGCCCAAGCTCCGCTAGCTAAAAAAAGCATTCGCATGGGGTTCTTACTCTGATGCAAATCCCTGCTGCCTTATTTCAGCCATTAGGCATAGGGGATTTCCTTTACGGGATTAATTGTCTATGGAAAATTATTCACTGCCATTTGCCATTTCTAATCTGAACAGAGTCCAGATGTTTGTGAATAATTTCTTTCTCCTGACATTGCTACCTGGGAATTTATTTGCTGGGGACTGCAAATTGATTCATTTCCCAGTCGAATTAGCAACTCATGTCCCAAATTTTCCCAAACAGTATACCTGCTGGAACTGTTAAAGGAATTGTCCTGAGTATCCAGACATAAATTCCTATATCAAAGATGAAAATTATACTATATAAAGAAACACTATCTTTCTGTATTAGAGAATGTATTCGAGAATTTTAATTGATGATTTTTTTCCATTGTAGTGCCCTAAATTTGGGTGTCCATTTACTTTTTTTTATTAAGTTCTTTGAGTGGATCGAAAAAAACAAAAATTATATATACTATATATCTGCGAATATCGAGATTTGCCACAAAAACTGGATTCATTGGCTTTGATATTTTTTAAGCAGCATATTTCTCGAAGAAAAAACTTTAAATATTAATTCGTTTTTCTCGCGTGTGAGCTGGAGCAAATTGAAACAAGCTTCCGGAAAATTTGAGAGTTGAATACTCAATAAGACTTTTTCAGGTCGACTAAAGATTTAGTACAAAAAAGTGAAGCCGGTCTACAGGCCGGCTGTTTAATTCCAAATTTATTGAGATTTTTAATTTTGAAACTTTTAATGTTAATCAAGTACATTGCTCAGCAGTGCATTGTTCAGTACTTGTAGTTTTTGGCACATTCAACCATCTTACGGAGGTTGGCAGTTGGGGTCATGCTGACGATCCCGCAACCAGCGGTGAGCAGTCCGACACCTGCGTCGAGTACCTTCTTTGAAGCGTTAGCTACATCCTCAGGCGTCCCATTCCAGAGCACGGCTACAGGGTCAAGGTTTCCGACAATGATTGCATTTTCCACATTGCCTGTTGCGGTCTTAATGTCTACCCTCTGATCTACGCTGATCCCGTTTACTCCGGTCTTGTCCATAATTCCAAGGCCGTTGGTTGTGTTTCCGCAAATGTGAAGAACCGTAGCCACATCAAGTTCCTTCATTGCATCAACTATTTTCTTCTGGTAAGGAAGAGCATATTTCTCATAGAACTCTCCGCCGATAAGCTCATAGCTCGCTGTGGGGTCAATGATAGCTATGGTATCAGCGCCATTTTCAACCATTGCTTTTGCATATGCCACATTGAAGTCTGAGCAGAAGTCCAGAAGTGCAGGAACGATTTCTTCTCCGGTGAAAAGGTTTCCGAACCATGCATCCCCGTTGATGTGCTGGGCAAGGGAGAAGGGACCGATCATGGAGCCTATTATGGGGAGTTCTTTTCCGTATTTCTCGGAAAGGATCTTTACAGCTTCAAGGATTAATCCAACTCTGCCTTCTTTCAGGTTGTAATCTTTTATTTTGTCCAGATCTTCAAGGTTTTTAACAACATGCTTGACAACAGAGGGCTGCTGCTTCAGGTCGCCAGCCTTTATTCCGCAGCCAAAAAGTTCTGCTTCAGCTGTAATGTCAAAGGGGACTCTTACAGCTTCAAAGCCTGCAACAGTGTGCCCTGCTTCCGCAAGAGTTGCCATTTTCTCTGCGTCTGCATGGGCTTCTGGCCAGTAGGCTCCGCATGCTTCCATCTGTTCTACAGTTGCTGTCTGGGTAAAACAGACTGCAGGCATTCTGTCTACTGGCTGTTTTCGTAATGCACGGTATAATCTTTCTTTTGGTGTATATTCTGTCATCTATAATCCCTCTCTAAGTTATATAGACAGCCCTATTTCAAAAATCCATACTATAAATAAATATGTATTTTTATTTCTTTATTAAAGATCATTTTATAAAAATTATCCAAATAAATCTATCTGATAAGCTGATAATTTCTTTAAAACAAGTAAATTTGTTTTATTCATGCTAGCTGTGTGGAAAGTTTAAAATATCTGGTCATTTGCGGCTTTAACTAATGTTTTGTTGATTATCAAGTTATTAATTTTGAAAAAGATAAATTAAGAAAAAGAGGAATTAAGGTATTGTTAGAGAAGAAATTAAGATCTAATAAAGGAAAATAGATGCACATTCATGTTATTTATGCTCATCCAAGCAAATTCTCTTTTACTTATGAAGTTTTACATTCATTTTTAAAAGGTCTAAGTAAATCACATACCACTTTTGAAATAGGCGACCTTTATGAGATGAATTTTAAATGTGAACTGGATAAAGATCAGTATACACGCAAAGTAAGTAGAAATACATCAATGCCAGTTCCTGATGACGTAAATAAGGAGCAGGAAAAAATACAGAGGTCTGATGCACTGGTGTTTATTTATCCAGTATGGTGGAGCGACTGTCCCTGTATATTAAAAGGCTGGTTTGATCGAGTTTGGTCAAA
>CAZCKG010000373.1:0-2888 GCA_964498825.1 uncultured Methanosarcinales archaeon | reverse complement strand
GTCTATCTCTTTTTTCAACATATGGCTGAGAATTTTCCCGTCTACAGTACCTCTATACTCTTTCATGACAATTCCCATCAAAGGACCAAGAGCTGCAGGACCTTTCTCCTTAATAAAATCTCCTTTTTCACGAACCATTTTTTTAATGAAATTCTCGACTTCTTCAGGGTCAAAGGCACTGAGTCCGAGTTTTGATATTGCTTCCTGCGTACTCAATTCAGGCTCTTTTGCAAGAGCAGTCAAAAGGTCCTGAATAGCTTCTTTTGCGATTTCCTGATTCGAAATAGCCGCAAAAAGCCCTTTGAAATGTTCATCTGAAAGTTCATCGGTTTCAACTCCGTTTCTTCGGAGTTCAGGAACGAGCCCTACAAGAGTCCTGGCAATTAAAGTTGAATTTACGTTTTCGTCTTTTCTGTAGATTTCGATAATGTTTTCAAAAAGGGGAAGATACTTTGAGTAAGCTATTTTTTCTGCAAGCTCTTTATTCAGCCCGTTTTCCGTGGTAAAACGCTTTGCTCTGTCTGTCAGGAGCTCGGGAGTTTCAATCGAATCAAAATATTCCTGAGAAATCTCTACCTGAGGAACATCGGTTTCAGGGTACATCCTTGCAGCGCCTGGCAGGGGACGCATGTAAGCAGTATTTCCATCAGGAAGAGCTTTTCGGGTTTCTTCAGGGATTCCTTCGAGAGCTTCTTTAGCCCTTGCAATAACCGCTTCAATTGCGAGCCTGGATTTCTCAGGTTCGTCCGAAACCATTATTACGGCATCATCGGGACCTGCACCAATGGCGTCTTTAAGAGCCTTAACTTCCTTTTCCGTGATTCCATAATTAGGAAGTTCATCAGTATGAAAAATCCCCCCTACTCCTGCAGTCTTCGCTCTGTCCGAAAATTCGGTCCCGAGCCTTCTTCCGGGCTGGACTTCTTTGCCAACAAGTCCATTGAACTTTCTGAGAAGAGCAGCAAGAATTGCTCCTTTCTTTACACCTTTCTGCAGAACTTTGGATTTTGTATCAATGAACAGTCCTGTTACATCATAGATCTCTTCACAGACAAAGGCCTTTCTTTCCATAAGATCCTGCCTGATAAAAAGAAGATTCAGCTGCCTTTCAACTTCTCTGCGGACAATATCTTCTATTAGGTCAAGGGCCTGTACCCCCTTTATTTCCACCCTTGCGCCTCTGGCAATCGAGATATTCACGTCCTGCCTGATTGTGCCAAGTCCTCTCTTTACTTTACCTGTTGACCTGAGGATCATCCCTATCTGTTCGGCAACCTCTCTTGCATGGCGAGGAGTTTTAATATCCGGGGCAGTCGCAATTTCCACAAGCGGAATTCCAAGTCTGTCCAGGGAATAAATGATTGAATCTCCTATTTCCTCAATTTTCTGGGCAGCTTCCTCTTCTACGCAAAGGCTGTCAATTCCGCAACGACCTTCAGATGTTTCTATATATCCATCGCTTGCAAGAAAAGCTGTCCTTTGAAAACCGCTTGTGTTAGACCCGTCAACTACTATTTTCCTCATGACATGCATCTGGTCTACAGGTTTCATATGGAAAAGTTTTGCAACCCCAAGGGAAATGTCCAGGGCTTCCACGTTGAGTTCTCTCGGAGGCTCTTCATCATTTTCTATAAGACAGGTCGTGTCATAAGCCTTATAGATATATTTCCTCCTGACCTTTGTCTGCTCTACCGCAGCCCTGTCCTTTTCTCCCATCTCACTTTCCGTAGCCCTGAGATACCTGAAAAACTCAAAATTAGAATCCCCGATATCCCTGATCAGAGTCGGACACCTGCAGAAAAGTTTCTTCTTCGAATCCAGCTGCTGGTGAATTTCAAGCCCGGCTTTCAGCCCTAGTTCACTATAATCGTATTTTTCCATATTTTCACCCGAATCTAAGCAGGAAGCGCCTTAATCCTCTTTAATTTTTTATTGTAATCTTTATTTCATTAATTATCCTTAATTCTCTTGAGTTTTCCTTAATTACCGTTAATTCTTTTTAATTTTTCCCAATTCTTTAAAATCCGCTTCTTTTTGTTCTTCCTTCAGTTTTAAGTCCATCGGCTCGTTATTTTGCATATTCCCTTTAAACTCTCTTCTGCGCTCGATTCCTCTCTTAGCTCTTTTAGGTGCTTCATTAACAGTTATCGATAATAATCAGTAAGAAACTGAATGTAAAAGGTGCGGTAGGATGTATAAAGGTATCTATTAACAGAACACAAACAGAACGCAAATAGAACACAAACAGAAAAATATGCAATATTTCAAATCAATTTCTGGCTAAAAAAGTTGTTTTTGTGATAACTAGCCATGGAATGACTCTAAATCTTATCTTGCGAAATTACATATGTCAAAATTAAAAAAAGAAATATCTTTAAATTCTTATACTGTCATTATGAATAGGTTATTATTTTGAGGAAGATATAATGAAAGCAGATAGTGAAACCGAAAAAGCAGTAAGGGATGTTCTGGAAAAGTTTGCCGAGAGTTATGCTAAACGCGATTTGAAAAGTGCAATGTCTCTTATTGCACCTGATGCAGATGTGGTTATGTACGGCACCGGTGCGGATGAGAAATGTGTAGGGCCGGAGAAAATAAAGGCTCAGTTCGAGCGTGATTGGGCTCAAATTGAAGAACCTGCTCTTGAGTATAACTGGACTTCCATTTCTGCCGCCGGAGATGTAGCCTGGGTAGCCATAGATGCTGTTTTTAGGGCGAAGATTGACGGAAAAAAGACAAAATTTCAGGCCAGGGTCACAAAGGTCTTTGAAAAGCGTGGGGACAAATGGCTAATAGTACAGGGCCACTTTTCTTTCCCTGATCAGAGTCAATTCTTTGATTAAATAATCCTTTTGTGAGTCAAAAATAGATTCGACTCTTATATTTTT
>CAZCKG010000372.1:0-2895 GCA_964498825.1 uncultured Methanosarcinales archaeon | reverse complement strand
AGGACCTCCGCCGTGTGAAGGCGACGTCATAACCGTCTAGACCACGAGCCCTTGGATTGAAATTGAAAATTAAAAGGGTTAAGCAACCATAAAATAGAACTTCTTATGTATAAGCTTATCGCTTGTTAACGATGTTCGAGGCTGACCGGACGCGTTATGAAAGTAATTTTATATTTACTCTGTCAGGGCTTCGGTTTTTCCATGTTTCTCAGGTCCTGTCCAGCATTTTTTCACGCCGGCGGGATTGTCGTTCACAGTCTGAGACTCGATTCTGCCTGTTTTGCCGGAGATTTTTTCACACAATCAATAAAGTAAATAAGTAATAAATGTGAATAACTGTAAAACTAATTTCAGTACAGGGTTGAAATGATAGAAATCCTCAAAATCCTCTTCAGCATGCCCTTTTTGCTGTACTCGTGCTATTCCGACCTGAATTCCCGCAGGGTATCGAATAAGGTCTGGAAATACATGCTTGCAGCAGGCTCCGTTTTCATACTTTATGAACTTTTTACCGGGGGAGTTTCCTATCTTATGCATCTTGTTTTTTCGGGAGTGCTTGTTTTTACTGCGGTTTATATCCTTTTCCAGCTTGGAGCTTTCGGGGGCGGGGATGCGAAGGGGTTGATTGTGCTTTCCATCCTCTTTCCTTCATATCCCGTTTTTAATATTTCAGGAGAATTATATCCGCTGCTCGGGCTTCCGCCTGTCGGGCTTTTTACTTTCACGGTGCTTGGAAACGCGCTCCTGCTGACAACGCTTGTCCCGCTCGGGATGTTCTGCTATAATCTCCTGCATTTCTCGCCTGAGATGCTCAAAAACCCGCTTTATATGTTTATAGGATACAGGACTGAGGTTTCTTCCCTGAAATATAAGAAGCACCTTGGCCTGCTTGAGAAATTCGAGCTTGACGAAAGCGGAAGTCTTAGAAGAGGGTTTGCCCGGGCAGGTCTTAACTTTGACGCAGGTCAGAGGCCGGAACTTGAAGAGTATCTAAAAAAAGGTTGGATTGAGAAAGATATCTGGGTAACTCCCGGCCTGCCGTTCATGCTTTCGATTACAGCAGGCTTTATTACCGCAGTCGTTTTCGGAGACTTGATCTTTTATACGGTCATGAGCCTTATAGCAGGTTAAAAAAGGTTAAAACAGGCTAAAAGGACTAAAGCAGCCTAAAAAGACTAAAGCAGGTTAAACAGAAGTTGAATTCCGCTTATTCCACCTGCTCCACCAGGCGCATATGCTCCAAAAGCCCCATGTGACTCAAAGGATCTATCGGAAGTAGGAGCTCTACAGGAACCACTGGTTCTATCAGACATATCGGTTTCAGTGGATTAAGCCCCTTGCCAGGCCCTCTGCCAGATACTCTGCCCGCCAAAATCGGTTTACTTATCGGGAATTACCTTTTCTGTACGACAAGCAACCCGTAAAGAATTGTTTTCGGGACAGGCGGATTCTCAGGAGTACCTTTTGCAATCCTTTCTTCAGGATAGCCGAGATTTTCGCAGGTATAAAGCTCGGCTTCAATGCCAAGCTCTTTAAGGACATTTGCAACCTCAAGCGAGCCGAAGTTTTCTTCCGGCAGCAGAAATATGTTTCTCCCGTTCCTCAGTTCCCGGATCAGTTCGGCTTTTGCTGGCTCGAAGTCCCTGCCGTGGGCTGTAATCGCACAGAGGTTGGTCAGGTTCACTCTGGTACGCGCACAGGCCACCTGCATCGAAGAAATCCCAGGAATTACTGTATCCTTTTCTCCTGCGAATTTGCCTAGCCCTGAAAACATGGGGTCGCCTGTGGATAAGACGACTGCATCTGCTGGCAGGAGATGGAATGACTTATAGTCCTTAATCGGTTTTGCTTCGCAGGTAATGTACTCCCTGGCGATTTCAAGGGCTCGTTTTGCGCCATAAACCACAGAGGCTTTCCTTATAGCCTTTATTCCTTCTTCCGTAAGCATTCCGGGCCCGACTCCGACTCCTACCACAATCATTATCTTCTTCCCCTTTAGCTGTTAATTCTTTGATTTATTCTTGTAATCTGGTTTTTACTGCAGAATTTTATTCAGCTTTTCAGTATAATCTTCAAGTTTTCAGTTTAACTCTTGCTTTTGCTGTCCATCAGAACCGAGCCGTCCCTATCAATTACAACGATCCTTGCACCTTTTCCTTTCTCGGTTGCCATCTCGAAGGCTTCTTTCAGGCGTGCGTGTTCGGGCGCTTTTTCAAGCATCTCGACGACGGTCGCGTATCCGCTGCCTTCAAGCATTTCCGGGTTTCCCCATTTGAGGACAAGGCCAGGAAGCCCACAGATAATTATGTCGCCTGAGGCGTAATCAAGCCCTTCCGAGATCCTGCTTCCGACCATAACCACGGTATAATCAGGAAAAAGCATGTGGGAGTAGCGCATTCCTATCCGGCCCGTAGTCAGGACCACCTTGTTCGTGCAGCGGATCAGGTCTCCTTTCATCTCTCCCAGGTGGTCGTTCCAGGGCTCAACAAAACCTGTGCTACCCAGTACGGAAATCCCACCTTCCACACCTATCCTGCTGTTCAGGGTTTCTTTTCCGATTCTCTCCCCGTCCGGAATTGAGATTGTAACCTCGGCTCCTTTCAGGCCCAGCTCTTCTACAGCTTCCTGAACTGCAGCCTTTATCTGTTCCATCGGTTTCGGGTTAATAGCCGGCTGGCCTCTCGGAACCTGGAGCCCGTCCCTTCTGACAATTCCTATTCCTTTTCCTCCGAGAATTCTGATTCCTTCAGCTTCCCTGGCTTCGCCCACAAACTCAAGCCCCCGGGTAATATCGGATTCGTGGTCGTTCCGAATTTTTTTCACAACGGCACGTCCCTGCGAGGTTTCACTGACCTCAAGCTGAGCTCTCAGTCCCACAGGAGTCGGGACGGATAC
>CAZCKG010000371.1:0-2904 GCA_964498825.1 uncultured Methanosarcinales archaeon | reverse complement strand
ACTACTTTATTCAGTAAAAAGGGGCAGGAAAGAGCAGAAAAGAAGCAGAAAAGAAGCAGAAAAGAAATGTGCAATATGTTAAACTCTGAACTCCAATCTTCAGAGGTTTTAAGTTTATCTGTAACGTTTCAGCTATATTCTCAGGATAATTATTTATTTGATATCTGACTAAAATTCTCTATTATGAGCTGGTATGCAATAGATGCAGTGGATAGAGCTCTTTCAAGGACAAGAAAAGCTCTTTTTGAACCTTTTGATTTCTGGAAATGGGTAAAACTCGCAATCATTATTCTACTCATGGGCGGCTTTGGTTCTAACTACGGAGGGTCGGGTAGTAACTATCAGACGAATCCTGAGGATTTCGGTAATTTTCCCAGTATTGATCCTGCCAAAATACCGGGACTTCCTTTTGGTCTCAACCCATTACAGTTTGAGGGAATTCACTTAAATTCCGGGATACTGGGTAATTCCGGGTTTATTCCTAACTTGATACATTCAGGCTCCGGATTATTTCCTGATTATTTTTTTAATGGTTTATCTACTTCCGTTGAGAAACTTTACTTTTCGGATAGTTTTCTTGGCCAGTACTGGCTTACGATTGCTGCAATCTCGTTGTTAATTCTTATAATCCTGTTTTTTATGTATGTGTCCAGTCTTATGCAGTTTGTTTTTGTGGAATCTCTGGTAAGAAACGAGGTAAAATTCTGGGCTTACTCAAAGGAGTTTATGGTGAAAGGTTTCAACCTTCTGATGGTGTATTTTGCTCTCGCTCTGGGCTTTATTATTCTCACTGTAATAGCTTTTCTGCCCCTTCTTCCCTCGGTGCTTGAGGAATCCGATCCTTCTGCAGGCGGGATTATCTGGTTTATTTGTGCGATTATTGTGCTGATTCTGCTTGGACTTGCGACAACTTCATTTTTAAACCTTGCAATTCCTATTTCCATTTATCGGAACACGGGAATTCTTGCAGCTTTCGGACTTGTATTTTCAAATTTCAAAAAAAGCTGGAAGGAAGTGGTTCTCTATTGGTTTATCAGAATCGTACTCGGAATAGTAACAGCAATTATCGCAATTGTGCTTTTCCTGGTTGTCTTGCTGGTTTTGGGGCTGATTTACCTTATCGTAGATATAATCCTATACTTCATCTTCTCTTCCCTGGTATCGGATCCCTGGAGCTGGATGTTTCTGATTCCTTTTATCCTTATAGAATTGCTGATTTTCTTCGGCACCCTGCTCTTCATTAATGTGCCTCTTTCCGTTTTCCTGAAATATCATCTCTTAAGTTTCCTTGAAACCTGGTTTGTTGGGGCAGGTATTCCTTTCTTTGATACCTTTTCCAGAGGGCGTGAAATGGAGTTGAACGAAATGGGATTGAGTGAATCGGGATTCAGTGAAAATGAGGTTAATTTTTAAGCTAAGTAATCTTTGAGTTAAATGTAATCTTTGAGTTAAATGTAATCTTTGAGTTAAATGTAATCTTTGAGTTAAATATGGGTACTCAGGGTTTAAACCGGCTTTTAAGTCGGTTTCTCTGAGTTTTCCGGATAATTGGGTCAGCTTTGAGACAAGTTTCATCAGCTGATATCTTTTTTGTCGAAATAAAGGAAACTATATTCAGAAATTGTGTTTTTTTAAATATAATATACTGCCTGAAACTAACTATGTTCTGATAATTGTTTTTCCGTGCACGATCGGAAACCAAAGGTTGGGAGTTGAAAATAATGAAACAGGAATTTATTGAGAAGTATTATATGGGTAAAGAAGTCGAAATTGACATTGGGGGAAACACTATATACAGAGGAATTGCTGCAGAATGCAAAGATGGGATCCTTAGTCTCAAATGGACTATAAAAGAAGAGGGTTATACCCATATCGAGATCGAGAAAATTGCTGTAATATGGAAGACTCTTAAAGGTAAGAGCTAAAAAGTATCATTAAAAGATTAAAAATACTATCTATGATAAAAACATCATCGAGTTAAGAGATGTTTGCACAAAAGTTCTTTTTGCTTACTCAAGCAGACTAATTTAGTATAAAAGTATATGAGGAGATTCTCCTTACGTGCTCTCCTCATCCTCTTTTCCCGTTATTGCAAATATTTCACTAATTATTTTTATTCGTTCATAACTGAGAATATCTCGGTCTCAACAATCTTTCTCTTTTGAAATTCTCTTTTTTATATCCAGTTTCATCTTCGTATATCTCATCATTCGTAATAAGATGCCATATTATCGTTGCAATTTTCCTTGCCAGGGCAATTATTGCCTTTGTATGTCCGAAAGAATCAGGTGTAGGCTGTCTTTCCAGAAACCACGTTCTCCTATTCCCCAGGATTTCTCAGCAACTTTCATTTCGATGCCCGTATCACTCAGAAAATCAAAAATGAAAGTTCCGTTAGGTTTTAAAGCCCTATAAACGTTCTGTAATAATTTCTTTCCTGCGCCTAGTATTAGGACACCAAAATCAGTAAAAACCATAACTGCAAGGCCATATTTATTCTCCTCACACAGTTCAGTGCAATTCTGGTTTATATACACTACATCCAGGTTTTTCTTTCGGGTTTCTTTTTTTGGAATGAATGATAAAAACATCTAATAGAGTGATAGAGCCATCAAAAGAATAATTTTTCAATAAAACAGAATGCTTCAGTAGTTGTTTATTAACAAATAATTTGAAAACTCTGTATTAGTAACTAACGATATATTGAGAATCCTATAGGTTTATTTTAGACGATGTGTATCCTTTTTTCATGCTTCGCTACAACCCGAAGAGCCAAGTTTGGTAGGAACGACTGTAGAATAGGCTAAAGGGCAGAAACAGAATAAGATTAAAACTATCAAGAGAGAATATAATATTTTAATTAAACCCAGGCAAGGGGGTGATGCCTGGGTTTATTTGTTGGGT
>CAZCKG010000370.1:0-2907 GCA_964498825.1 uncultured Methanosarcinales archaeon | reverse complement strand
TGACTTTAATCTAAAATTGGTGTTCCGTAGGTGAAGTCATCAAGTTCCAGGACTTTTTTCCAGAGCTCTTTGCATTCGCAGTCCACTCTGCTGAGGTCAGCTGGGTTCTGGGTAAGTGAAAAAGCCCTCATGGAGTCTGCAACTTCTGAGCTGCATTTTTTACAGTTGTGAGGCCCACGCTTTGAGCCTGCTCCTACAGGATCGGACATTAGTGGGAGTTCCGGGTGGGCTGTTTTTGCTTTTTGCAGGATATCTACTATGCTCCAGAGCCATGGGGGTCGGTACTGGCCTTTTTCCCAGAGCGTCTCAACAAGGGTTCCCTTCTGGACATTACAAAGATTGATGGAGATTGTGTCAGCATAAGGAGCTGCGTCATCTATTGAGCGCAAGATGTCTTCTAAGGCCTGGCGTTCGGAAAGGAAGAGAGGTTTTAACATCAGGTAAGCTTTTACGGTTGCGCCGTGTTTTTTTGCAATTTCTGCCGCGTGGACAAAGTCTTTGAAGGTGAAACCTTTGTTTATTGAGTCTTTTCGGATTCTGTCCGAACTTGTTTCCAGTCCGAAAGCTAGCTCGAAAGGTTTGCTCTCCAGTATTTTGAGACATTCCTGCACGTTTTCTTCAGTCACGTAGTTGGGACGGGTTTCCACAAGTACTTTGACGACTCCGGAGTTGTCTGCGAGACTTTTAAGGATTGTATCTCTGGCTTCCCTGGGAACTTCCTGTTCGTCAAGGAAACTACCTGAGGTAAAGATTTTGACCATAAACTCAGGGAATTTTTCGGCTTTCTTCATTGCTTTTGCAAGCTGGGCTTTGTAATCTTCCAGGGTCGGAGGTTCACTTGCGCAGTCATAGACGTAACCGCACATTGTACAACCCCCAGCTTTTCCCCAGCGGCAGCCTGCGCTCTTGAAGATTATAGTGAGAGTCTTTATTTGGATCCCGTCTACAAGGTCGACTCCTGTCCAGCTTGCCGCAGGTTCGTCTGTAGGAGAGGGCTTTACTTTAATCCGCTGCCGGATTTCCATTACTGCTTTATTCAGGGTCATGGGCGAAAAACTCGCTTTATAATTTTCTTAGAATTTGTAAAAACAGGTTTTGAAGCTGAAAAAAACAGCTTCATTATTCTTTATGCCTGATTACTGTATTTCTTTTGCTTTATTTTGTTCAAATTTTATTCAAACTCAATTGTTGCGGGAGGCTTGGGAGTAATATCATAGACTACTCTAGCCACCTTCGGGATTTCGGAAGTAATTCTGGCTTCCAGGTGCTTGAGGACATCCCAGGGAAGCTCAAGTGCTTCTGCAGTCATTCCATCTCTGGATCCTACAGCCCTTACAGCTACGATCCAGCCGTAAGCCCTGATGTCTCCTTTAACTCCTGTTCCCTTGCCAAGCACGGCAGCAAAAGTCTGCCAGGGACAGAACCTGTCAAGAAGTTCTTCTTCCACAATTGCATTTGCTTCGCGCACAACTTCAAGCTTCTCTTCGGTAATTTCTCCGAGAATCCGAACAGCAAGCCCTGGTCCGGGGAAAGGCATTCTTTCGCAGATCTCGTCAGGAAGCTGGAGAGCCCAGGCAACTTCCCTTACCTCGTCTTTGTAAAGATCCTCAATAGGCTCAACGATTTTCTTGAAATCCATTACGCTCGGCAGTCCACCCACATTGTGATGAGACTTAATTCCACCTTCGGACTCGATCCTGTCAGGATAAATCGTGCCCTGAATCAGGTAATCGGCTGCAAGCTTCTTTGCTTCCTCTTCGAATACTCTGATAAAAGTCTCGCCTATAGCTTTCCTTTTCTCTTCAGGGTCAGTGATATCTTTCAGGGCTGCAAGAAACTTATCCTTTGCATAAACAACATCAAGATTCATGTGAGAAAAGATGTGTTTTATTCTCTCAGTTTCTCCTTTCCTCATGAGTCCTGTGTCTATATAGATAGGCTGCAATCTGTCTCCAATTGCTCTGTAAGCCAGTTCCGCACAAACAGAACTGTCCACGCCGCCTGATAGTGCTATAATTGCCCTTCCGTCCTTAATTTCCTTACTGATTTTCTCAATCGCTTTTGGAATGAATTTTTCGGGTTTTACCATTCAAATTCTCCTTAAATGATGCTAAACTGGATTCCTTTGAAAAATGATCGTGATCAGTGGATACTATATTAATTATATGAACTTGATTATATTTTATTGTGATATATGAGTCTGTGCAAGGGGTTTTTGATATTTAAAGGTATCATAAATGAAGTTTAAATTATGTAAAAATATTGAAATCAATGTAAATGTTAAAAAGAGCCTTTAAATCCAATTTTTTTATAAATGAGATGATATTCTTTTAAATTACATCCTAATGTTTTCGTTTCATATCTTACTGATCAGTAACTTACTAGCTGGTGAGATCTATTAAAAGAGGGTTGAAAACTCTTTTTTTGAATATTTTGTGAAAAATTAAAAATCTGAGGAGAGAGTAAGTAAAATTTTTTAGATAAATCTGAATTTCTTTCAACGCTCTTCAAAAAATCAAAGATTATTGTTATATACAAAGCTTTTCCAAAAATATTCCCATTACTAAATGGACAGGAATTGGTGATAGAAATGAGCAATGAGAATTACGAACTGATCGATAAACTTGAAAGTATTGCAAAGTCTCTTGAGAGCCTTTCAGAATCCCAGAAAAGGATAGCTGACAACCTGGAATGGATAGTGAAAGAAAAGGCGATTGTGAGTTTAGATAGCTGAAATTTACTTGGTGTCATGCAAAAGGAGTAAAAACTATTAAAATAGGATTGGAATCCGCTTAAAAACAGCGAAGACTTTCTGAAGATTCAGGGGAAAAAAGTCTGAGAGAAATCTATTTTGGAATAGAGGCAGTTCTTAAATAAAAACTGATAATGTAAAACTTAATACAAAAT
>CAZCKG010000369.1:0-2909 GCA_964498825.1 uncultured Methanosarcinales archaeon | reverse complement strand
TTCCGGATCAAAGTTTCAAGCTCAGAGATTTTGTGCTTGACGTTATCCATCCTGAGCAGGTTTGCCTGAACTTTTTTTGCTTGCAGGAGAAACTTTTCACTTTCCTGATGGGCTTTTTTTGTCTCAGCTTCTTCTTTCCTCAGGTTCTCGATATCAAGAACCAGATTTTTGAGCTTTTCTTTTTCCTGGGCGCCCCTTTCTGCAAGTTCCGCTAATTTCTCGCTCAGTTCTCCAAGCCTCTGACCGTAGTTTTCAATAAGTGCAAGAGAGGTTCTGATTTTTCCATTAAGGGCTTCAATCTCCAAAGTGTTTTCGGAAAGCTTCTTTTCAAAGGCCTTTGCTTCCTGAAGCGTTTTTTCACTTTCACTATGAGTTTTTTGAGCTGCTTCTTCCAGGCCCTGCAGGGCTTTAATGTCGGGGAGTAGCTGGCCCACTTCAGTTTCAAGTTTCTGTTTCTGGACATTAAGACTTTCCAGCTTAAGAGAATCTTCCTCGAGCCTGGCTTTATGGATCTTCATCCGTTCTTCGAGATCCTTAGCCCTGGCTCTGAGCTTCTCGATTTCAAGCTCGTAATCTGAAATTCGTTTCTCCAGTTTTTTTGCATCCTTGAGCCGGTTGAGCTTTTTCTCAATTTCATCCTGCTGGAGTTTTATTTCCGTGAGTTCTGCTGAAAGCTTTTCTTTCTTCTGTTCGGATTCTTCGGTTGTGCAGGCGATTTCTGACCCTTTAAGCTCCTGTCCACAGATTGGGCATTTTCCTTCTGCAAGCAGCTCCAAATTTTTGCGAAGAACCTTCTCAAGCTCTCTGATAGTTGTTTCAAGCTCTTTTTCCCGCCCATGAAGTCTATTTTTGTTTTCCTGCAAAAGCTCACTGAAGTATTCAAGGTCTTCAAGCTGTTCTCCGGTAAAACCAAGTCCTTTTAATCCTGTAAAAGCTTCGGATTTCTGCTCCTGAACCTCCAGAACTATCCTTTCGTTTCCCTTCAGTTCTTCTTCAAGAGTTTCGATCTCGGTTTTACCTTTTCTGACTGAAGCCTCGCAATTTTGAAGCTCTTTTTCAAGCGCCAGTAAGTTTATGTCTCCGGTTTCTTTTTCTTTGAAAGCAAGAGCAAGCTTTGCCGAGATTTCACTCTTTTTATCGCGCAGAAGGTGTTCCTTTTCTTCTAATTCTTTTATGACTGAAGGGATTTCCTGAGTTTCTCCAAAACCTGCCTTTGATTTAATTGCCTTATTATCTTCTTCGATTTTCCGGACATTTTTCCTGTTTCCTTCAATTTCCCCGTTTGAAGCTCCGATATCTGCTCTGCACTGAGTAAAAATGCGCTCTGTTTCAGCCTTTTCTTTTTCGAGATCACTTAAGATTTTCTTGAGGGTTTCTTCTTCTCTGAGGAGGAGAGCAAGTTCTTTTGAAATTCCATTTACCTTTTCCCTGGCAAGAAACTCTTCTTTTTCCTGCCTTAAGATAAGGGATTCAATATCAAGGGCTCCAAAACTACATTCTTCTCTGATTGTATTATTTTCCTCTCCCAGTTCAAGCAAAATTTGTCTTTGCTCATGGATTTCCCCTGATAAAGTTTCTTTTTCCCGGAAACAGCCAGCTTTGTTTTCTTGAGAGGTTACAATCGCCTGTTTCAGGGTATTGATTTCCTTCAGCCTTTCCCTGTACTCCGCAATCATAAGGTCAAACTTTTCTCTGCGGGAACTGGCAGCCTCTTTCATTTCATTAAACTTTTTCAAATCACTGTCGATTTCCTTTACCTTCTGCCTGAGCTCATTCAGTGCCCTGACAGGCTCTTTACTTTCAATATCCTCAATCTCGGCTTTCACACCCGAAATATTATTTTTCGTATCTCTCTCAAGCCTTCGGACAGCCGTTTTCGCGTTACCTGCCCTTTCCCTGTACTCTTCGAGCTTGCCAAGCTGCAGAAGGTCATCGATCATACGCTGCCTGTCTTTAGGCTTTGCATTAATAAGTACATCAATTTCCCCCTGTCGGATGTAAGCACAGTTCCTGTATGCATCTTCATCCATATTCAGAAGGGCACAGACTTCTTCGTAAGTCTTTGTGGCCTGATCGACAATGCTTTTTCCATCAGCATAGAGTACGCATTTTGAGCTTGAAGCCGTTTCATTTTTTTGAGAGTACCGAAAAGCCTGGTCAATAAGATATTCCCTTCCCAGATGCTCGAATCCAAGGCCAATTCTGGCGTTTTCAGCTCCTTTGAAAATTATGTCTGCAAGCACAAAATCCTTTGAAAGGATCTTGCTTCCGAAAAGTCCCATGAAACAGGCCTCAAGAAGACTTGACTTCCCGCTTCCGTTTACCCCGGAAATTACAGTTACTCCGTCTTCGAAATTGAAATCCAGCTTTTTATAGCTCCGGATATTTTCTATATGCAGGCTTTTAAGTTTCACAGGTAATCACCAAGGTTGTACTGTCGAGGGATTGCAGGCTTTCCTTTTCCTTTCATCTGCCCTGAATTAACTGCCCCACCTATATCCGAAACCTTGTCAGATTTTTCTCCCGGGCCTTTGATTGAGTTTTTTTCCGGGAATTTAGTTGAGTTTTCTTCCGGGAATTTGATTGATTTTTCTTCAGACAGGTTATTTGCCTGTAACTCATCTGTTTTTACTTCATCTGTTTTTTTATCTCTGGTCTCCTCTTTTTCGGAGTTAATTTCAGCTCCAGAACTCGCTCCGGATTCAGAAATCATTCTAATCTTTTGTTCAGGCTTATTTAGGACTTCTTTTGAAATTTTGATCTCATTTCCAGTCTTTTCTGTATCTAAATCGGAAGCCTCGCATAGAATAGCCGATTTGAAGGCATTTTCAGGGGTAGGTTCAGAAGATACAGATTCAGAAGATACAGGTTCAGAAGATACAGGTTCAGAAGATACAGATTCAGAAGAT
>CAZCKG010000368.1:0-2909 GCA_964498825.1 uncultured Methanosarcinales archaeon | reverse complement strand
GCTAAGCCCCACAAGCTTTCCAGGCTTGCGCCCTACCACTAGACTACCTCGGCACTAAGCTTATGGCACGACCTATACCATAAAGGAATAGTGATATATAAATCTTATTCTGCGAGCAAAAATATGGAAATAATTCCAAAAAGTTAGAGCTGAACATTATCTTCTTTTTTGTTCCAACCTTTTGGATAAGTTCCAGCTTCCATCATAACCCTTACAGGAGTAGCTGCAATGCCAGTAGATGCTTTGAGAATCCCTTCAGTATTCATTTTTGCTTTTGCAAGGGCTATAAGCTCACCTTTAAGTGTAAACAGTGCTATGAGGTCTCCTTTCGTAAGATTCGAATCCAGGCTCGTAATGCCCGGAACAGCAAGAGAAGCTCCGGAACATACCGCATCCACTGCACTGTCCCGCAGAATTATTTTGGGAAGGTGAGAAACAGCTGATTCCATAGGCCTGATAACCCGTCTGAGGTCGGATTCATCGCCATCCTCCTGCCAGAAAACATATGCATCCTTAAGGTCCTGAAGCGTTACAAGAGTTTTCTCAGTAAATGGGCCTGCTTTTGTTCTCCTGAGCTCCTGCATATGTCCTCCGCAGCCTAATGCAAGCCCGATGTCGTGACAGAGTTTTCTGATGTAAGTTCCTGCCTCACACCCGACTCTAAAGAGCACAGAACTGCCATCGATTTCAATAACTTCAAGATAATAAATCGTCCTGACCCTGAGGGCGCGCTTTACAGCGGATTTGATGGGAGGCATCTGGTAAATAGGCCCTGAGAACTCCTCACATGCCTTCCGGACCATTTTAGGAGGCATTTCCCTGTGAAGCTTCAAAAGGCAGACGTATTCCTTTCCAGAAAGCCGCAGAGCAGGAACAGCTTTTGTAGCTTTCCCAAGGAGAGTCGGTAAAAGCCCTGTAACCTTCGGGTCAAGAGAACCTGCGTGTCCTGCAGTATTAACACCAATGATTGCTTTTACCCAGGCTGCAACCTCATGACTCGTGGGCCCTTTTGGTTTATCAATATTCACCACTCCTTTTTCTATATACTCAAGGATGGGGCGATTTTCCGGATAGCAGCCATACGCAGGATTTGTCCAGGCGCCGGATTTCCGGACCAGAGTTCTTTCAGCTTCAGATGGTAATTTGCCGGCAGATGACATGATTTTTCAAATACTCCCTAATTGAATATGAAATGAAATATAGTTCTGGTTAAATTAAACCCAGAATTCAGGAGCTTCCAAATATCCTGAAAGGATATAAAAGATACTGAGCTCCTTTATTTAAAATAGTCCTGAGACTGATAAATCTCTACAGAATTAACAAGTCTGTATTTGATAAGAGTGAGTATCGGATATCCTGTGAATTAACAGGACATTACAATGCGATCAACAATGATCCTTTAGTAAAATACTCCTGATCAAGCAGTACAGCTTATCAATATGTAATATATCAGGTTCAGGCAGATAAAACCCTACCTGGTATAGATGTTTGTTTTTTGACAGAGACGTACTGGATAATCAGGCTGGCCCGACAAGCGGATCAATAGCAACTCTAAGAATATCCAGAATCTGGTACTGGTTCCATTTTTCAGAATCAATAACAATATCGTAAATAGAGAGGTCTGCAATGTCAATATTATAATAGTTCAGGTAACGAAGAGCTTCGGATTTTTCCCTGAGAACTGTTTTTTTGTACTCCTCATCAAAAGATTCTGATTTTTCACGTCTTTGAATACGCTTCACACGGACAGATAATGGAGCCTTTATCCAGATTTTCAGCACACCAGGAACTCCTGACGCCATGTGCCCTGCAAGCCGGCTTTCGAGAACAAGATTATCCTGACTGCGGACGATATCTCTCTGACTCTTATCAATAGCCAGGTCAATTGACGGATCTTTCTCAGCCATAGTTCCAAACTCTGCAAGGTTCATCCCTTTTTCTTTGGCTATCCTCCTGAATGCTTCACCCGAAGAGATCAATTCAAGCTCGTAGTACTCTGAAAGGAGTCTTGAGATGGTGGACGTCCCGCTTCCGGGAAGCCCGCTTACTGTTATCTTCATCAGACACCACCAATGTTTAATGCTTTTCTGATAAGCTGGCTGACTCCCAGAGAGGATATGAAGTACCAGTAGATCCAGTGCTGGAAAGGACCAAAAGCCGTAGACGTGAGCAGCTGTTCTCCCCAGAAGGGAAAGACCATAGTAGCAGATCCATGCCCGCTGATGTAATAGTAAGCCCACATGAAAAGAGGAAGAGAAATGATACTGATATAAGCCATGGGCTTGAATTGCTGCTTGGACATTTTCATCTGGTCTTCCATCATCTCTTTGCGCTGATCTTCAAGCTTTTTCAACATGTAAGTGTTCTGAGATAGCTGTGCCTCCCTGAATTCCTTCTGAAAAACCTTCATGCGATCCTGGGTATTCCTCATAAGATCCCAGTCAATTGTATATTTCTGGATAAGGGATGCATAAGTAGCAGTAATAGCCGCCATTACTAAAAGAATTAGATGGAAATTTTCCTGTCCAACCAGAGCAAGTACAGGATTCATAATAATGCCGACGATTTTCCCAACAGACTCCCGGAAAGACTGTCCAAGGATCATTATCCCGAACATAAGGGAAAAACCGAAAGCCAGCAGGAACCGGTCAATTTGCTTTTTTAATGTCTCTGAAACCAAGTTGTCCTCACCATTCAGACTTGATAATTATTCTTATTCCTTCAAATATGGAAGAATCATAACAGATAAAACCTTTATAAACTCAAGATATTAATAAACCGGCTCAAAACGTGAGCCGATTTAGAATGATTACGTATATTTTTCTGGTTAATAAGTTTCGATGTATATATAAGTTATACTATTCAGTTAAATTTAGATTGATTTCTCTCCTGAACAAATCTGGAAAAAA
>CAZCKG010000367.1:0-2921 GCA_964498825.1 uncultured Methanosarcinales archaeon | reverse complement strand
TTATATAGCCGTGATAATTCTCTCAAATGCAGTCTCCCAAACTTTTCACGATATAATTCCCTCGGTATTTTTAGGAGCCCCAGACGGAGATACTGCGCTTGCAGTCCTGCCTGGACACAGACTCCTTCTCGACGGAGCTGGGGCTGAAGCTGTCCGTCTCTCGGCGCTCGGAAGCGCAGGATCCGTAGTTGCTTCCCTGCTACTCATATTACCTTTTTCCTTTTTCTTTGGAGCTATTTACCCTTACCTTGAAGAGCATATGGCTATGATCCTGATTTTTATTGTGTTTTTGATGCTTGCAACTGAGAAAGGCGAGCAATTGGAAGATGAAGGTCCACTTGCAAAATACAAATACAAAGCCTTTGCCCTGTTATTGTTTTTGATCACAGGCGTACTCGGACTCTTTGCTTTTTCCAAAGAGGACTTAATGGTCCCTGTTATAAGTTTCGGAGAGCCTTCTTCACTCCTGCCCCTCCTGAGCGGGCTTTTCGGAGCTTCCCAGCTGATTATAAGCCTTTTAACAAGCTCGAAAATTCCCGAGGAATCCGTTTCCAGGCTTAAGCTTTCCCAAAAAAGAATTGTAAGAGGAATTCTTACGGGAAGTGCTGCAGGTTCTCTTGTGGCATGGCTGCCAGGGCTCTCCTCGGCAATTGCAGCCCTTCTTGCAGGCCTTTTCGTAAAAGCCGATTTTGACAGGCTGTCTCTTAAGAAAAAAGACCCTGAACCTGAGCTAAAAATCTCCAGAACCTTTCTTTATTCTGATCTTTCCGCCAGTAAACCTGACACTATCGAGAGTTCAAAAGAATTCATAGTTTCGATGTCCGGGGTAAACACTTCGACGGCTATTTTCGGGCTGGTAGCTTTTGTAGTAATCGGAAGGACCAGAAGTGGAGCAATGGTTGCCATTGAAGAAATCCTTGGAGCTGATTCACTTAACTTCTCTATTTTACTGCTTTTTTTTGCTGCTATAGTGTTAACTGCTCTTTTTTCCTACTTTTCCACGGTCCTGATAGGAAACAATGCTCATCACCTTCTCAAGAAAGTCAATTACACCAAACTCTGTGCAGGTGTCCTTGTCGGGCTTACAGTAATGGTTTTTCTTTTCACAGGAATTTTTGGATTTCTTATTTTTGTTATATCAACCACCATAGGCATGCTTGCTTCTTTTATGAATGTCAGAAAATCTCATGCAATGGGAGTTATCTTACTGCCTGTTATCCTGTATTTTTTGTAAGGCAAAGTAACTTTTTTTACCAAAAATCAGGTATGAAACTGGCGCTCAATCCGGTGGCACGAAAAAATATAAAACTTAAAATGTATTGGGTTGGAATTGTAAAGAAAGAAAAAACTTCGTTAAAAGTAAAACAGTAAAAAGTGCAAAAAATAATCCAGGTTAAAGAAAATCAGTTAATAAAGGCAAAAAATAATGTGAAGATAAAGTCGATTAACTGGAAATAAACAAAAGAACCTAAAATTTAATAGAGCAACGAAAAAAGGGGTTTGCAGGAGTATGAAAGAACAACTCGAACAGCGCTTAACTGAACTCAGGAAAGAACATGAATCAGGGCAGAAAATCCTGAAAGACATGGAATTAAAAATTGCAGAGCTGGAAAGTAGAAAAGCAGGCCTGAATGAAACCCTTCTCAGGATAAGCGGAGCAATTGATCTGTTAGAAGAGATACTTGGAAAAAGTACCGGCTTATCCGCGCAGGAAAGCGCGGCAAGTTCCGGGCTTCCTTCGGAAAACGTAGAGGTTCCAAATATTGTAAGACAGAGCCTTGAAAAAGCCAGAAAAAATCTGGACGAAGCAGGACTTGCGGCAGGAGAAATAATAGAGCAGAAAGGTATTTTGCCTATAGGAGTTATGGCCGGGGAAGTAATAAAACAGGACCCAAAACCAGGGACAAAATTGCCAGCCGGCTCAGCTGTAAAGCTTGTAATTGCCGTTAAAGGTAAAATCGTGCCCTCTTCAGAAAGGAGATCTTTTTGCGAGTAATTATTCGACCGCAACTGAAATGGAATAATAAGTATTTTTAGAAAAGTTATACATTCCAGAGATTACTCTACTCTGGAGTGTACTTAGTGAGTACTTTACCCCAGTCCATTTAATATTTTAGATTCATTATTTGTTTTTTTGCTTTTCTAAGCATTTGGTGTTTCTGTACTCCTCGGTTGATGTTATTCTGAGTCCGACCCTGGAATCTTTTATTTTCGACTCTACTCTTTGAAGGGTTGCACCTGTCTCTTCTGCAACACAAAAAAGTAGCAGATGAATTCATACTGTTACCAGAATATGTTACCAGAATAAATTGAGTTCAGAACAATCTTCCCTGTCTGAAGAATGCTTTTCTTGACCTATGGGGCTTCATAAATTTACAGATAAATATAAACGCCTCTGCCAGCTTGTCTGGCGGCCCTGCAAAAAAAGCAAAAAAAAGGAAAAAATCAGAAAGTTATCATTTTCTTCTGTCATTTTTTACATGTTAGTTCCTTGAAGGGAGTACAGGTCGTTTTTACTTGCTGGGTTATTTATATTCTTGGCATGAAAGTACTTTCGATTAATTTCATTACTTATGCTTGGTAGCGGGTGTGAGTTATTGAAAACCATAAGCACAAGAACTTCTCTTCATTTTACTCAGATGCTGAAGGTGTACTCGCTTTTTCAGAATTGATAAATAACTCATGTACACGACCTTATGCTTGAATTCAAAGAATTTCATGTGAGATTTTTCTCTTTTTGGGAATGACCGCTCTCCTGCGTCGAGCGTGACAAGAACGACGCAATATGGCGAATAGGGATGTAAGGGGTGTAAGGGTAAAAATTCAGGAGTGGGAGTCAGACTTGCTTTTTTCAAAAGTATAACCCATGTAAAGGTGGACAACCAAGCATTTGGAGAAGCAGATATCTTTGAGACTCAAAT
>CAZCKG010000366.1:0-2928 GCA_964498825.1 uncultured Methanosarcinales archaeon | reverse complement strand
CTTATTACCTTAAAACTTTTTGTCTCAAACCTGTCAAAACCGTACTGGAATTTTCTTTTCCAAATATATGGATACTTTAACTTATTTATATCTATAAATTAATAATACGAATTAATTTAAGCCTGCAGTTTTTAGAGGTGTTTCACTATGGTTAAAGTTACACTTGTTCACGCCAGCTGGTGCACTGCCTGTCCAGCAGCTCGCAGATTGTGGAATGATCTGAAATCCGAATATGATTTTGAGTATGAGGAAGTTAATGTGGAAACCCCCGAAGGTCAGGCACTGATAGATAAATATGGTATCGTTGGTGTCCCTACAACCATTATTGATGGAGATGTAGCTTTTACGGGTCTTCCGAAAAAAGCCGATGCTATTGCCCGCATTAGCTAAACTTGCTCTCAAATTTTTATTTTTCTGAAATCATTTTCTGGATTTAGGAGATAGTATGTACGACCTGATAATCATAGGTGGGGGGCCTGCGGGGCTCACAGCCGGCATTTATGCCGTGCGCTCTGGACTTGAAACCCTGATTCTTGAGAGAAGCGAAATTAGTGGCCAGATCGCACTTGCAGATATAGTGGAAAATTACCCTGGCTTTCCTTCCATCTCAGGGCTTGAATTAATGGAAAAATACAGAAGCCATGCTCAGGAAGCAGGAGTCAAAACCAAGATAACAGATGTCCTCTCTGTTCGCTCTGAAGGGGAAAAGAAAATAGTCTCCACGGACAGTGGAGATCTTGAGGCAAAAGCTGTTATAATTGCTACAGGCGCAAATCCAAAACGTCTTAACGTGCCAGGAGAAACAGAACTGATCAGTAAAGGAGTATCCTACTGCGCACTTTGTGACGGACCTTTTTTTAGAAATAAAACTGTAGTAGTAGTCGGAGGCGGCAATTCAGCAGTTACGGATGCTCTATTCCTTTCAAAGACTGCCCGGAAAGTTTATCTTGTTCACAGAAGAGACCGGCTGAGAGCTGCAAAAGTCCTCCAGGATAGAGCTTTTGCAACTTCCAATATTGAGCTTATTCTTAATGCCTTTGTTCAGGAAATTGTCGGGAGCAGCGGAGGAGTTAAAAAGGTCGAAAAAATAATTTATAAAGATATAAAGAGTGGAGAAAATCGCGAACTGGTTGTAGATGGTGTTTTCATCTATGTTGGCATCCATCCGAACACTGAAATTGTTAACGTAGAAAAGGATGGGGAAGGCTTTATCAAAACTGACAGCTCGCTTGAAACATCGGAGAGAGGCATCTATG
Source organism: uncultured Methanosarcinales archaeon (assembly GCA_964498825.1). Taxonomy (GTDB): domain Archaea; phylum Halobacteriota; class Methanosarcinia; order Methanosarcinales; family Methanosarcinaceae; genus Methanosarcina. The sequence continues at coordinate 1,672 of CAZCKG010000366.1, read as the reverse complement.
CTGCCGGTGACTGCCGCGACACACCTATATGGCAGCTTGTGGCAGCAGTTAGAGATGGAGCACTCGCAGCTACCGCTGCAAATGAGTACATAGAAAGCCTCAAAGAGCAAGCTGCGTGAAAGCTTGTGAATAGCTTTTTCTTGAATTTATCTTTAAGCCCAGCTAATCATAGAAAGAAGGAACAGTAATTCTGTTCCAATCTTTAATTTCTACCTCTTACGCCTTTTAATTCCCGAATTAATCTAACATCTGGTTGATTTTATTGTAAAAATCTATTATCAACCTTGTTGCCTCGCTTTCCATGTTCAGCTGGAAAGTTCGGATTTGTTTTCCCAGCGGCTTTTCTATGACAATACCTGACTCTATCAGAGGTGTGATAACCCTTGACACACTGGAGTGAGACAGGCCAGTTTCCTCAGCAATTCCAGAAAGGTAAGTGGACTCATTCTGGTGTTCGATCAAATTCTTAAGTACCGTCATCTGCGCGGTTTTTCCAAAGATTTTTTCCATTGGATCCATAGATATCATCTCAGAGGTGGCTGTTCTCCGGAAGTGATTTTTATTTCCAATATTAACTTGCTATTTACGGTTATAAACTTATCTCCTTATTACAAAGGCCAGGCGATCCATACAAAATCTTCTGAACTTTTGGGGAATTCTTTCCCATCCATACAGTAATTATTTTTATATAGAGTTTCGGAACAAATATTTTAGAAATGTTTAATACCTAAGAAAATCTATACTTTATTGAGGTGGAGGGTAATGTACGAAAAAAATCTTGATCATGAAATTTTGAAACTGATTGAAGGACATCCTGAGATCAGTGAAAAGGATATCGCCCATAATCTTTCGGTTCCAGAAGAACTTGTAAAGACACGTATTGCAAATTTAAATGATACAAGAGAGAAAATCCTTATTATGGGAAATGGGCGGAGTTTTCATGAAAAGCTCAAGATGGAACTTGAAGCTGAAAATTATAGTGTAGTCAAAGCCCCAGGTAGTTATTCTATCCTTGAGGCGGTAAAAAACGAGAAACCTGACCTTATCCTGGTTGATACCGGGCTTGCTGATATATACGGTTTTGAGATATGCAAACAGCTTAAGGCAAGTTTCAGGTACTGGTGGATACCAGTAATGATACTAAGTGAAAAAGGTGGAGATAGAAACAGAATTGAAGCTTTTGAGTCAGGAGCTGACGATTATCTTGCTATGCCTCTTAACTCCCCAGAACTGAAAGCCAGAGTGAGGATGATATTAAGACGTAATAGAACCTTATCTGAGGGTAAAAGCGGCAACTGATAGGAAAAAGTTCCGTTATCTTGTTTTATGTTTAAGAAAAGGTTGCTCTAAGAGTCTAAAATTTATTAGAGCTTCCATCTAACTTTTTTCCTTGGTTTTCACAAATATTTGTAATAAACACGTTACAGATATTTCTCTAGTTTTTTTATAAGCTCTCTCAAATGTCTAAATTAATTTAATTATTTACTCGAATTTTTATAGACATCAGTTTAATTTTATTTATATTTAGAATTAGAATATATTTTTTCAATTTCCTGGTGAAAGGAATCTTTTTGATTGAAAAGCTTTCACAAATCAGGAAAAATCCCTGGTTATCCACATTAAAAGGAAACGCTTGAATTCAGAAAAGCCTTGAAAATTTGTTTCACTTTTA
>CAZCKG010000365.1:0-2930 GCA_964498825.1 uncultured Methanosarcinales archaeon | reverse complement strand
AAATTTTAATTTATATAAAAATTTTAATTTTCCGAGTTAAGAAGTTCTGATACAGCTTGTAAATAAAATGTTTCCTTCAGACATATCCTCTATACTTACTTTACATATAATAATTATTTTGATAGCGAACAGTAAACTTTCAGCCGCACATAGGAGAATGTAAAAGCAGAAAGATACAAAATATAGATAACAAGTTTAAACGTTTGAAAACGGCGAGAAAAATGAGTAGAAATGATACAGAGTCAAACGGAGAAGTTAAAAGTCATAATGTAAACTCGGAGACGAAAAATACAGAATATCTGGCTTCTCGGAAAGCAACCGAAGGAGTTGACATTCTACTCGGAGATCCTAAAAAAGCTGTTGTCAAACTTTCTATTCCTCTCATAGTTGCAATGTCCGTACAGACGATCTACAGCCTGACTGACACCTTCTGGGTTGCAGGCCTTGGTGCAGACGCCCTTGCCGCCATTGGTTTTGCGTTCCCATTTTTCCTTATTCAAATGTCACTTACAAGCGGCCTTGGAGTTGGAGGAGGAGCTGCGATTTCCAGGCGTATAGGGGCCAGGGATAAGGCGGGAGTGGATAACGTTGCAGCACACACCTTTGTGATTATGTTTATCCTGACAGTTGTCCTTACTGTTCTCGGACTTGGTTTAGTAAGAGACCTTTTTATGTACAGCGGGGCAGGAAATACGACAGAGTTAGGAGTCTCATATTCTCGGGTGATCTTTGCAGGCAGTTTTGTTTTTTTCTTTACGAACGTTTCAAATTCTATCCTGAGAAGTGAAGGGGATTCAAAGAGGGCTATGCAATCCATGATCCTGGGCTCTATCCTGAATGTGTTTCTTGACCCTATTTTCATATATCCTCTGGGGTTAGGAGTAGCAGGAGCGGCTCTGGCAACAGTAATCTCTTTCGCAGTTTCGGGGCTGCTTATGTTTTACTGGCTTTTTATCAAGAAAGATACCTATGTATCTATCAGATTTAGTTCTTTTAAATTTGACAGAGCAATTGTCAGTGATATCTTCCGAGTTGGGATACCTTCATCAATTGAACAGGTTGCCCTGGCAATGACAGCTCTCCTCATGAACCTGATTATTGTCAATGTCAGCAACACCGATGGAGTTGCAATCTATGCTACAGGCTGGAGAGTTGCAAGTATTGCAGTTACTCCTTTAATAGGAATTTCAATCGCCTTAATCTCGATTAGCGGGGCTGCCTTCGGGGAAAGGGATTTTAAAAAAGCACAGAATGCCCTTATTTATGCAATTAAGATTGGTTTTCTTGTCGAAGCCCTTATAGGTGTTATCGTATTCCAATTTGCTCCCGAAATTGCAGCTGTTTTTACCCAGGCAGAAACTGCCGCTCGTATCGCTCCTGAACTTACAAGGCTCATGAGAATTATGACTGTCTTCTACCCGGCTGTTGCCTTTGGAATGCTCTCTGTATCTCTTTTCCAGGGCGCAGGAAAGGGTACAAATGCTCTTATTGCTACCCTCCTGAGAAGTCTGATTCTGACCCCACTCTTTGCTGCACTCTTTGCTTATGTATCAGGCTGGGGGCTTTTAGGGGTCTGGTGGGGGCTGGTTGCGGGTACGGTAATAGGGTCAGTGATTACATTCCTGTGGGCGCAGATATATTTGAAGTGTATGATTGGGGTTGGGGAAAAAGGAGAAAAGTGCTGAATGAGAAATCTATTCAGACTCCTGTGTACGAATAACTTCTACAGGTTTTTCCGTTTTAACGGAATTTTATTTATATATTTATACTTAGATCATGAGGAGTCTGCGCTTCATCATATTATTCAGTATAATTTTTAAGAATCCCTGTTTCCAAAATTATATCCTTTTTTGAGTGTATTTTTATAATAAAGCCTTTAAAGTACATATCTATTGGTTCTGAATTCGGGATCGTCTTTTTCGGATAGTATTGGGAACTGAAGTCAAAAATGAATCTTGCTCAACTTCCTATCAGAGCTTTCACTTAAGCGTATTGGAATAAACAAGAATCAGGGTAATGATATGAGAGATTCTAAAATTTGTATTCAAGTATTTTTGTTAATTTCTCTTGCCATTCTGCTCTTTAGCGTACCAGTTTACGCTAAGCAGGAAAATCATATACAAAAACAAGTTCAGAAAGAAAATTGTCCACAACTTCAGATGAAATCAGAATTTTCAGCCCAGAAGAATTTTATTGCTTTGAAGGTTCGAGAAGCCGCATGTCTTGTGGAAGAAAAAGGAGAGGAAGTTTTTCCGGAATTCAGGATGAAAGGTGGCAAATGGATTTATGATGATTTCTATATATTTGTCTGGAAAATTAATGGAAACAAGGCTGTTAGGGTTGTTTATCCTCCTGACCTAAAAGGAGAGGGGCAGGATGTAACTGAGCTTACAGATTTTAATGGCAAGCCTATTGGAAAACTTTTCATTGAGGTAGCTCTCAGTAAAAATGGAGAAGGCTGGGTATCTTATGAATGGCCGAAAATCGGAGAAACAAAACCTTCCACTAAATATGGTTTTATAAAAAGAGCTGATTTTGAGGGGGAAACTTACCTTTTGGGTTCGGGCTTCTATGTGGAAGATTAGATCTTTAGCGGGGAAGTAGAGAATTGTGAATTCATTAATACAACAGGTACTTCTCTTGTGAACTGATGAACCCGCAAAAGATGAAAATAGAACATGAAATCAATTACAGCATTGCATATGTGGTTTTAGATTCAGATGACAAAAGCCTTCCAAACAGACTTTAAAATCCAGTAACTCATTAGTCCTTAAAAATGCACTTTTTTCTGATACGTTATGCCAATTTTTTTAGATTTAATGATATTTTTAAACAAATTAATTATATAAAAACAGATTAATATCGAACATATTATATATTGTGATCTTGATATCTAACTTGAAGTTTCTTGATTTATCATATCCAGAAGG
>CAZCKG010000364.1:0-2949 GCA_964498825.1 uncultured Methanosarcinales archaeon | reverse complement strand
TCCTTGTTTATTTCCGACACCCGCTTGAAATCGGTTCTCAGATTTACAAGAGGGTAGTGCGAATGTTGGCCAGAAGCCTTGTAGCTTCCTTGTTTTTTTCGACACCGGTGCTGGGCGACGAGAATGTTGGCTAGAAATCCTTACGGGCTTCTTTGTTGGTTTCTGACACCCATGCCTTCTCTCTCGGGAATTTAGACTTCGACGTCTGTTCCAAGGATTCTCGCTTCTACGGATTTTTTGCTGCGTGATTCTCCAATTACGAGACCAAGCAAGATTATCCAGCCCACAGGAAATAGTACAAGTAGCAAGCTGTAAGTAGTAACCATTGCTACAATAGACTTTCCTGCAAGCTTTTTGAGAGTGTCCATTGGTATTCAACCCCTGGCGTGGCTGTTTTTGTAATGCTTGCGTCGTTCCGATGTGGGCAGTTAACCCAGTCTTACCCAATGTCTTGGTATTGTTAACTGAACGCAATACCATAGATTGAATATATTTCCTGATTTATATAGATTTCCTAAAAATATTATTACAGTTGGTAGATTTTTATAATGAATAATCATGATATATAAGGGCTTACTGGACACTAGAGATTTGGAAAAGCCTTTTAATCTTTTTTTAATTCAGAATGAGTAAAATTAGTATTTTAGTTCAGTTTTCAGCCCTGTTTTTTATAATTGCCGGTATTTCCATTATTTTGGGCTTTTTGAGGCCAAAAATTCCTTTTTCTGAAAGCTTTAAACCACATGAAGCCTTTACCATTATTATCCATGACAGGCAAATCCAATGATACCGAAAAAAGAATTGAGACAGACGTAGTTATAGTCCGCTATGGAGAACTTGCCCTTAAGAGTACAGGGGTTAGAAACTGGTATGAAAAAATCCTTGTGAAAAATATCTCCTACATGCTGGATTCGAGAAACATCCCTTACTCCCAGCTAAGGCGCGAATGGGGCAGAATATTTATTGAAACTACGGATTATCGTGCTGCTGAAGCTGCAGCTGATGTTTTTGGAGTTGTTTCAGCTTCTCCGGCATTAATGTCAGAGTCCAGCCTTGAGGATGCAGCCAGAGTGTGCGCCTCTCTAGCTCAAGGACTTATTCAGGAGAGCGAATCCTTTGCTATCAGGGCAAGAAGGAGCGGAAATCATCCTTTTTCTTCAGCAGACATTGGTAGAGCCTGTGGAGATGCGGTCTGGAGTATACTGGAGGAAGGGGGAAAACATCCCAGGGTTGACCTGAGTTTTCCTGACAAGGAGATTTTCGTCGAAATGCGGCAAAAAACGGCTTATATTTATCTGGAGACGTTTAAAGGAGTCGGAGGGCTCCCCCTTGGGACACAGGGCAGCATGGTAGTTCTAATGTCGGGTGGACTTGATTCTCCTGTTGCAGCCTGGTTAATGATGAAACGTGGAGTTATGATTATCCCGGTCTACTGCAACAACTCTCCTTATTCTGAGAATGCAGCAAGAGAACGCGCCTTTGATTGCATTAGACAACTTCAGAAATGGGCCCCTGGCCATCAGTTTACTACTTATGAGATTCCTCATGGTCCTAACCTTCAATCTTTCATTGCTTCATGCAATCGGAAAAATACCTGTCTTCTCTGCAAACGCATGATGTATAGAGAGGCCTACGAAGTTATGAAAAAGGAGAAAGCAAGTGGAATTATCACCGGCTCTTCCCTTGGGCAGGTTGCTTCTCAGACTGCTGCCAACATGCATGCCGAGATTTATCAGCTTGCTATCCCTATTTACCACCCTTTGATCGCCTTTGACAAAACCGAAATCATGGATATTGCGCGCAAAATCGGAACCTACGAGATTTCCAATCGTCCGGCAGGCATCTGTGCTGCAGTTCCGGAACGTCCCGAAATCGGGGCAAGTTACGACCTCATAGTACTTGAAGAAAAAAAGATGGATATCGAAAATATGGTTTCCAGTTCTTTAAACGCTGCAAAAATTCTTAAACTCTGAGAAAAACTGAAGTTTTTCTCTCAGTTTTATTTCTAACTTGTCAAAACTTTAAATTGTCAAAACTTTAAATTTGTCAAAATAAACATACCACTATCTTTCGGTTCCTCTCCGAAAGGATATCGATCATTAAATCGATACGCTTCTGCTTTCTGAAAAGTTATTGCTCATTTGCATTTTCATTAGTATTTTCATTATCTTTTCTTTCGGCTCTATGTTTATGGAGAGCCATTTCTATATTACTATGCAGATCTTCTTCCTTAAAAGGTTTTGAGATATATCCTGCAGGTTCTGTTGTTTTTGCCCTCTCTAAAGTCTCATCATCAGTATAGGCAGTCAGATAAAGGACTGGAATTCTAAGTCGGTTTTTAATCTCACGGGCAGCCTCAATTCCATCCATGTCCCCTTTTAACATGATATCCATCAGAACAAGGTCTGCATTCGTAAGCTCTGCTTTTCTTATGGCTTCCTCGCCGGTAGATGCAGTACCAGGCACAGTATAGCCAAGATTTTTCAATTTATTCCTTATATTAAGAGCCACAATATTCTGGTCTTCGACAACCAGAATTTTTGCTTTTTTCATTGTATCTCCCCTTGATATTAGATATCCGTTTCCGGATAATTAGTCGTTTTCCTTAAATAGATTTTGAAAGCTGTTCCTGAACTTTTTTCAATTAAGATTGTACCTTTCAGTTGCTAAATAAGAATATTTACGAGTTGCAGGCCTACAGAGCTTGTATTCCTTAGATCAATTCCTCTGGAAAACCCAACCCATTGTCCGAAACTACCAGTCCATATTGAGTACTTTTGTCAACTGAGCTCTTAAAACCAATATTATTGGTAATATTACTTATATTTTTATTGATATTACTTCCCTCGTTTTGGAGAGTTTATATGAATTTCCCCTGTCTTTCCTGGAGGAAATGCATGTTTCGGAGAGTTGAATACGAGTTCATTGATAATTATTTTTAAAGATACT
>CAZCKG010000363.1:0-2956 GCA_964498825.1 uncultured Methanosarcinales archaeon | reverse complement strand
CAGTCCCAAAAACCGGAAAACTGACCCTGCTCGATAAGACCTGCGAAACCTGCGGTTGGAGAATGTTTAGCTTAAAAGAAGAAGGTGAAGCAGCTTCTGAAGAGAATCTATGTATAAATCGGCGCTGCAAGGAAGGTAGACAGTACTGGAGAAATTCAGGCTCGGGAGCTGATTCAAGGTCTCAGGCAAAGGCTTCTGGCAGTCCGGCAGGAAGTTCAGCTGCAGGCCAGACGACAGGCTCAACGGTCAATTCTGGAAAGAGAAGGGCAGCAAGTTCAGTGAGCTCAACAACAGGTTCAAAAGCAGATTCAGCAACAAGCCCAAGGCCAGGCTCAAGAACAGGATCGTCAACCACTACAGGAGTAAAAAAGGTTTAAAAATATCCGGTGAAGGTCGAAAAGAGAATAAATGAATAAATAAAAATAGATATCTGGTGATTAACCAGTCTTTTGATACTTATCTAGGGAGCATGAAAAGCCCCCTGGTTTTTTCTTATTCAATGCTCCAGGCATCTAATTTTTGTACTTTAGTGTGAGGTCGTGCGGAACTATTCTTCCTCAAAATTACTTTTCATTAATCACAAAAAATAGCATAAAACTAGAAAAGAAAATAATTGTGAAAACTCCAAAAGAGATATAATGCTGATTTTGCAGATTATACATCCCACATATTGAATAACTTAAAGTAGCTAGAGCACTAGCTGCAGTTAGAGAATAACCTGAAGAATTTATGATTTTTCTACTTAATGGTTTTTGAGCCATTTTCTCAATTTTAAGCATTGTTTGAAATGCTTTTGGAAGATGCTTATCCAGTTCGCTGTTTATAGATAAATTTTTGTTATTTGAAGGAATACTATTCATTGATATTCACCACCATGAATATTATTGAAGCCGGTTGTATCTTGGCGGGTATCACCGGCTACAATTCTCAGTTTATATTCGCTGTTCATTTTGATAGTTACAGTTTTCATATCTGAATTCGTCGATTTCATCCAGTGCATAGGAAGCAAGATCATGTAGCTTCCTCCCTGTTTGATTACGTTTCTTTTTCCAAACTTGAACATAATTAGTACTCGGTTTTTTTTAGAATTGAGACCTTATTAGTTATTATTATTTATATTTATTTTTAATCAGCAATATATATCATTCTGCAGATAGTCAGCAAGAAGTCTAAAGTTGCCGACTATTAATCACCTATTTGCCGACATATTTTAATATAAATTTGAACAGTCAATATAATATGCAAGAAGAAAAAAATCAAGGGCTAATTTTAGGTTGTTTATTAGAATCTCCTAAAACGACAGCAGAATTAGCAACTGAACGGGGTTATACTAATCCAAATGGTACACCACGTTACAATGTAATTTATAGGGACTTAAAGAAACTCGACGAAAAAGGATACATTGAAAGTAAAAAAGTAAAATTAGGAAAAAGTGGGAATGATCCAACCTTACACTCAATAATCTTTAGTTTCCAAAATTTAAGGAAGATGTTTGAAGATTATCCGTACTTAAAAGGGAAAATGCAAAAAAATGATTATGTTCTCAAAACCATATTCTGTGAATATTCAGATTTAATTTATAATTCTTTTAATAAGGAACATGGGAAAAGTACATCCTGCGTGAATTCAAATTTACATAGTGGAGGCATGTTGGTTGCTAAATCTGAGAAGACTGTCATATCTCCTTGTGGGGAAGAAAATAGGGTAGAGGAATTACATTATACTGCAGTAATGCGCTTCGATAGCCCAAATGTAACTTATGGTACAGATAAGAAGGAACTTTTGGCACAGAGTGCATATCCTTTAAGGGAAGATGGTAGGGTACTGGAAATAGATTCAATCACAATAACTGGGATCAGAACACCAAACGTAACTTCTTGTTCAAATAAGAAGGAGCTTTCTGAACAGAATGAAGAAACTCTTATAGAAAAAAGTAAGGAAAGTTTAATGAAAAAATTACAGTTATCTCCTGAGTTTTTCAGACTCTTCCTTATGAACGACAAAGATAAATTAGTGAAATATATAAAAGACTGTTATAAAACTTTAGAGAATGTGGAGATCAAAGTAACAGCTTGGGAAGTGCATAATAATCCGCCTAACTGGTATGAGATCTGTCAGATGAATTTAGGATTAGATATGGCTTTTGAAGCATGTGTTTCCGTAGATATGATGCAAGGTCAATCAAACAAAGAAGCAATAGAATATATAAGACTTAAGAAGAAGGAAGTATCAGATCAACAAATTTGTCAATTGGAAAATTATTATAGAAGTAATAGACTAGTTCCCGAATTTCTCCGAGGAAAGAAGCTAATTTATGTAAATAACTCTAAACTTCAAGAAATGGAACAGAAGTTCCTAGATAATGGGGGGCATTTCATAGAATACCCTGCTTTCAGAATGTAAAATATTTTTTGAAAACTTGAACATTTTAAATAGCTAAGAGTTATTTTTAGGTGGTTCTGTATTAATAGGTTGATATTATTCTAAATCCATAACTGGAATTTTGGGTTTTTCGACTCTACTCTTTGCAGGGTTGAACCTGTCTCGTCTGCAACGTAGAAAAGTAGCAGCTGAATTCATACTGTTACCAGAATATGTAACCAGAATAAACTGAATTCAGAACTATCTTCCTTATCCGAAGAATATTTTTCTTGACTTTGGAAACTCATTAAAATTCACATCTAAATATAAGAGCCTCCGCCAGCTTGTCTGGCGGCTCTGCAAAAAAAACAGAAAAAAAGGAAAAAGAAGCAGAAAGTTATCAGTTTTCCCTGTCATTTTTAGATGTTAGTTCCTTGAAGATGGGGTACAGATTGTTTTTATTTGCGTGGTTACTTATATTCTTTTTTTCTCTTTTTGAGGATGACCGCTCTCCTGCGTCGAGCGTGACAAGAAAGACACAGTATGGTGGGTAAGGATGTAAGGGAGTGTAAGGGTCAAAATTCAGGAGTGGGAG
>CAZCKG010000362.1:0-2962 GCA_964498825.1 uncultured Methanosarcinales archaeon | reverse complement strand
GCTGTTACAACGTCATGTTCCGTTATTTGGTCGATATCAATTTCTGTTCCTTTTCCGATTCCAATGAGGCCACCCAGCAAAGAACCAATCATTTTTACTTTTTCCAGGAACTTCATCTTTCCCCAAAAGCGCTGAAGCGTCACCTGGATATCCCGATCAATTAAAGCAATTTTGGCTCCAGAGGATTCAGCTTCCTCGATTGCGGCAAGCATCTCGGCGCCTGGTTTCACACCCATATCGTCCCCGATTTTTTTCTGCACATATGCAAGTAGCCAGTGAATAATGTAATAGTTGATTTTTCCTTCGGAGAGAATATCCTTAATTGGAACCTGACTTTCCTGCACGTTTCCTTTAAGGGAATCGTAACGTCCCCTGCAGAGCTCGACAGCTACAATGTCTGGTTTCAGATTCCTGATAGAGGCCTTAACTTCAGCAACACTCTTTTCTGAAACATGAGCTGTACCTATAAGCACAATTTTTGAAGGCTGGTATTCAACCTGCTGTCCACCTGGAGGCTGAGAAGAAGGAACTGAAAGTTCCGAAGCTGAATCTGGAAGAGGTTCTGCAATAATTTCAGAACTTATATCAAGTTCCCCTTCAACAGCACTGGAATCGACTGAAGATTCAGGAAAAGAAGCTGCGTTTTCCTCTGGCATCTTAATTGAAGAATCAGAAAGTTTAGACTTTCCAACAGAATTAGAGTTTTCTGCGGATTCGGTCACAAGTTTGTCCATAGAATATATTGACTCCTGAGATGAACTATGAAAATTGTAATCAGGGTCCTTGTCCTGAGAATTTGTAATTTCAGGTTTGTCCATCATCAATCTCTCTGCTGCTACGAATTAGAAGTAATGGATTGTAATACATTACTGAAAGATTGTATTTTATCACATGAATAATTAAGCCTTTTACGTAAAACAAAAAAACTGTAAAAGAACTTAGTTACAGATAGATAATAATCTGGTGGTAATTACCTGCCAGCAATATATATTTTGCTACTTAGAATTTTCCAATATATATATTTATATTTTGATCCTGTAATTTTTTTTGAATCTATTCTTTGTTTTATAATATATTTGTTTTTTAGAAACATTTCTTTTATTTTTAAACCCAATTCCCACAGGACTTATGCGGTTGAACTGAATAATCAATGGCATTAAACCTTCAAATACCTAAAGCGCATGTACCAATGATATCCATTGACATTGATTTTAACCTCAAATGCGTATAATTCTACTATATTATTTCCCTATTACATTACTGGAACTTATATTTAGAACTGAATTTTAAATCACCCAAATCACTTAAAAAGTTTGAAATATTTTAAGATTTTTTGAAGTCGCTAATATCATTTTAAATTATTTGATATTTTTTGAAGCTATTTGAAACTTTTGATACATCATAAATTATTTGACACAATGAAAATCATTCAGATTTGAGTCTCAAAACGTGCACCAGATCCGTTCTCGAAAGTATTCCTACAAGAGATCCATTATCAATAACCATGACTCTTCCGATATTTTTAGATGTTATGAGTTTTAAAGCATCGCTAGCTTTTGCATCCGAAGGAATAGAAATGATATTTCTGGTCATAATATCTGAAACCCGAGCTACTGGACGATCAAGATATGGAACACGTTCAATATCGGTAAAAGTTACAACTCCTTTTAAGGCATCTTCCTCAATTACAGGATAACCCATGTGCTTTTTCTCAAACATAAAATGAACCAGATCTTCAACGCTCATAGAAGGCTGAACAGAAGCAATATTCCTTGTCATGATATCCCTGACAAGGATATTTTCTAGAGTTGCTTCGACTTGAGTTGAGCGTTCCTCTTCAGAAGCTCCGACATAGATAAAGAGAGCTATTAGGGGAAACCAGAGATTTCCGACAAGAATTCCAAAGATCGCCATAAGGATAGCAAAAAACTTTCCAACGGAGGCTGCGCTCTGAGTAGCTTTCACATAAGACATTTTCCTTGCATAGAAGGCACGGAGCACACGACCTCCATCCATTGGAAAAGCAGGCAGCAGATTGAATACCCCAAGAACTATATTCATAATTCCAAGAATCCAGATGATATTGTATATCGGATTTTGAGAAAGCGCAGAGTTTGGGGATATAAGGTTCCCGTATAAGAAGAGACAGACAGAGCCTATAATAAGACTTGTTAAAGGTCCTGCAAAAGCCATCTTTGCTTCCTTTCCGGGTTCTCTGGGCATCTCTTCCATAGCGGATACTCCCCCGAAGAGAAAGAGAGTAATGCTCTCAATGTTGACCCCGTAACGCATTGCCAGATACGAGTGTGCAAGTTCATGTAAAAGAATTGAGGCAAATAGCAGGATGGCGGTTAAAACAGAAAGCATATATCTCGTCATAGATGGTTCAACTTCCAGAAAACCAAATGGCTGCTTATTGATAGCAAATAAATAAGCAAACATGGGAAGTATCAGAAGGAAAGTTACGTGCAGTTTAATAGGTATACCCATTATACTTCCTATTTCCAATGACGATTTCATAAAATGAAATACCCCCTTTTTCTTTTTATGATACTGGTAAGTAAAGTACTGAATTCAAAATATTATAATTCAAAGCATTAATTAAAACTTTTAAAGTTCAAACTTTTAAAGGTTCCTGAATTATTATATTTTTATTAAGTTATAGATTCTTAAATTATATATATTAACTGATTCAGGATATGAACATCATCCTGAAATTTTATTTCTTAAAATTAATCTAGAATATTTTGCAAGTGATTATAATCATAATGAAAGATAATAGCTCCCAAGTAAGATATCTCTCCCCAGCAAGATAACGTTTTCTAAGTTACTATTTGGCTGTAGCTACAGAAGTAAAACAATGTTTCTACACTACTATTTGGCGGTAGCTATAGAAGCAAGACAATGTTTCTACACTACTATTTGGCAATAGCACTATAGATACCTGCTTGTAAGTCCATAA
>CAZCKG010000361.1:0-2963 GCA_964498825.1 uncultured Methanosarcinales archaeon | reverse complement strand
ATAAGAAGCGTATTGAAATTGTAAAAAGTGAAGTCGAATGGGAAGGAGACAGTGGATCTCTAAGGGTCCTGGAAGCAAAACTCGTTGATAAAAGCTGATTTTCAAAAAGATTTACTGAAAAAGGGTTAACCCTTAAAAACATAAAAACTGTTTCAGTTATTCAAACCTAGTGACATTATATTTACTTTTTTCTTCTTTCTTCTTTCTTTTAATTTTTTCCTGTGATTGAAAAACGTCTAATTTGAAGAGGATACGAAAAAAGGAAAAAAGGAAAAGATTACTGGAATCCGTAAGCTCCAGGAATTCTTTTCAGAAGCATACCTTCAACTACTATAGGATTTGTTCTCTGGGCCGTTGTCAATGCGCTTTCAAGCTTAAACTCTTTTTCAGCATAGATAGTGAGAATCGAGTCTCCTTTTTTAACCTGTTCCCCCATTTTCTTATGGATAGCTACTCCGGCTCCTTTGTCATTAGGAGCCCCTGCAAGCCTTGCGATTTCAATTATCCATTTATTGTCAAATTCGATAACATACCCATCTGCAGAAGCAAAGATATCTGCGGTATATTGCCCTACATGAATGTCATCTGAAGTAATCTTCGGGTCTCCTCCCTGGATTTCAATAATCTGCTTCATCTTTTCAAGGGCTTTCCCGCTCCTTAGAGTTTCCAACGCGATTTCTTTTCCCCGGTCTCTTGGAGCTGCACCCCCCATCTCGAGCAGGATGCCTGCAAGAGCTGTACTCTTTTCAATGAGGCTGTTAGGCCCCTCCATGGTTTCCAGTACTTTCAAGGCTTCTCTGACTTCCAGAGCAGGACCTACCTTTCTTCCGATGGGAGAAGAACCATAGGTGATAGCACATTCGACATTCATCCCAAGCCTGTGCCCGAGATTTATTAAGTCTCTTGCCAGTTTCTGCCCTTCCTGAACAGTCGGAACCTTTGTACTTGGTCCTACAGGTATATCCATTACTACATTATCAGCCCCAACAGCACCTTTTTTCGCCATAATAGAGGCAAGCATCTGGTAGTAAGGATCAATGGAAAGAGGATATTCGACCCTTATGAGTTTATCATCCGCAGGCGCGATATTGGTGGCTCCACCCCAGACAAGGGCACCTCCAACTTTTTCGGTAATCTCTTTTACTTCTTGAGAGCTAAATTCAACAGGGCAGAGTACTTCCATAAGGTCTGCAGTACCTCCTGCACCTGTAATTGCCCTGGAACTTGTCTTTGGAATCAAAAGCCCGCTTGCAGCAACAATAGGGACTACCAGCAGGGAGATCTTGTTTCCCGGCACCCCGCCAATGGAATGCTTGTCCATTATAGGATGAGTATCAAATTCGATCTGGTCTCCAGTCTCAATCATAGCCCTTGTCAACCATTCAACTTCGTCATCAGTCATCCCGTGAATATAAGTAGATGTTATAAAAGCCGAAAGTTCAATGTCGCTAAGGTTTTCTTCCACTATATCGTTTACAAGTAATTTGAAATCATCCTGAACAACAGGTGTCTTATTCATTATTTTCTTGATAATGTGTGCAGATTTTGGCCGGAGTGCTGGGACAACTTCAACAGGTTTTTCCCAGTCCTGGAAATGTTCGTAAACCTCGGAAAAAACCCCCAGAGTGCCAGGAGGGACCATGTCATCAGTTGTGTCAACAATGGAAGAAATGCTTTCACGCCCACGGATGCGGACTCTATCTCCAGGGTGAACTCCCATTTCTTTCGCATCGGCAATATTGAACATCACTTTGTGCTGCCCTATTTTTATGTTAAAATGTTCCAGCTTAAACTGCATGAGTAAACTCCTATCTTTTTTCTTACCTTTTGTTCTTATTATGATTGTAAATATGCTATTATAACTTATTTCTCGAATCGAAGCTATTTGCTATTTCCAGGACCCACCTGCAGGCAACATATCCTGAAGAAAAGTTTAGAAGATTGGAAAAATCTAGTAATAAAATGGATATATTTCATCCAAATATTTTGGAGTATTTACATCAGAGAGCTTTCAGCAAGAGTAAAATAACGAAGAAAAACGTATTTAAAGAAACTAAAGAGAAAAAGAGTTGTTGAGAAAAGGAACAATCTTCTTTAATCAACGTATGTCCTTTACCCAGTTATTTTTTGTAGTTACGTCTGGATGCAGAAACAAGCCCTTTGGCAATCCCCAGTGCAATAATCCCTATCAGCGCTGCAGTTAAGATAACCATAAACAGGTTTTCCTCATCAGCAAACTTGAACATAAAATAAAATAAAATAATATCCAATAATGCTCCAATACCCAGCAAGATTAATACTGGGCCTCCTAAAACATTTTCCTTATCTTTTCCCATTTGCTACCTCTCCGATAAGCACATAATAAAAACTGAAATTGAAAATTCATTAATAAAGAAACCTGTATATTGAAATATAGCAAAATTTAGTATTTTACAAGGAATTGGGATAATTACATATAAATTTTAGCTAAATAAGATTCTCTGTGATATAAATCCACAGCTTTTTACTTTAGAATAAAGCCCAGATTTAAAAAAGCTTTAAAAAGATACACAATGGGAATTCTATTCTTGGGATATCATATTTATTAGAACTTTGTTTGTCTCAAAATCGGATATTACATCATTTACGAATATAAGATCTATAAATAAAAGACGCAGACTATTTTCTGAACTGGCAGATACCTTCAAGTTACAGTTCATACATTAAAAGTGGCACTTAATAAACCACGATTTCCATATTTCCATCCACTTTCGACAGTAAATTTTCGTAAATTCACAATTTTTTCCGCTATCAATTTTCAATAAAACGTGGATTTGGATTTTTATGCAGGAGGTGAAAGAAACTATATGGTATTCTAGGGATCAAAAAACGATACCATTCAATTTTCGCCAGCGAAGGCAGGAGATATAATTAAAATTTACAAAAATTCGAGACAAAGAGATACGTAGTACTCTCTTGCAATC
>CAZCKG010000360.1:0-2964 GCA_964498825.1 uncultured Methanosarcinales archaeon | reverse complement strand
CTATCAGTAATATGTAAAGAAAGGCTTTACTAATTATGTCCAGAACTTTATTGAACAATTTTTACGATCCATTTCCCCCAATGCTTAACAGAAATACCTACATTATCTCAAAATATATAGAGATTTTCACACTATAGACTATAGTTTATCTATAAATTATTTCGTTTAGTTACAAAAACCTCATTCTTTAACATTTTATCACTGTAAAATCATAATTACCTTTCTGAATTTCGAAATTGGAATGTTCAACTGATTATGAAATAAAGAAAATAATGTGAAACTTTTGTTAATCAAAAAGTGAAATTGATTATGGAATCAATTCAAGGTATTATTTTGGCAAATAGTTAATGATAAAAATCATTACTATATACCCATATTTCTTTTCTATATAATATACAGTGATATATATATTATATGTGAAAACTTCATATAATCTGGCTACATCTTTAGATGCGAGATTAAAAACCTGAGTATAAATGAAATTGATTTGTTATCAAAAACCTGATCTCACTGCGAGGTAGTTTCATGAAGGATAAGGAAACAAATCTTTTACTAACTTTTTCTATTATAGGACTTTTGTTATTGGGAAATGTTGGATCTGCCGTAGCTACAGAGGCCAATTCAAGTAATAATGATTATATTGATTCTGCTGATTACCAGTCTAGTTCCGAGTCAGAAGCTAAAATAAAGAATGTGATTATTTTGGTTCCTGATGGTTGTTCACAAAGTATACAGACTCTTGCTCGCTGGTACAGTGCAAACCCACTTGAACTTGACAGGATGATAACTGGGACAGTATCCACATATAGTACTGACTCGGTTATTACCGATTCCTCATCAGCTGCAACTGCTTTTGCCACTGGATACAAAACAAAAAATGGGTTTGTAAGTGTCGGACCAAGCAATGAATCTGTATTAAGTACACTTAAGACCCCCCCTGAAGAATTGCAGTACAGCCCACTTGCAACAGTGCTTGAAGGCTCAAAGCTTGAAGGCAAGGCAACAGGACTTGTAGCAACTTCTAGAGTCAGCCACGCAACACCTGCAGCTTTTGCTGCTCACGTTGACAATAGAGATAATGAGACTGAGATCATAGAACAGATGGTTTATGAAAACATTGATGTGGTCTTTGGTGGTGGTTCCAGTTATCTTGTGACGGTGGCTGAAGGAGGAAAACGGACTGATGGAGAAAACCTGACAAAGGTGCTTCTTGATAGAGGCTACCAGTATGTTGATAGCAGAGATGAAATGTTAAATCTGTCCTCTGGAAAAGCGTGGGGACTTTTTGCCAGCAGTCACATGGTACCGGATATTGACCGTGTTGAACTTGCACCTGAGGAGCCCTCTCTTGCAGAGATGACTGGAAAGGCCGTCGAACTGCTTTCTCAGGACGAAGACGGATTCTTCCTCATGGTAGAAGGCAGTCAGGTAGATTGGGCAAATCATGCCAATGATCCTGCTTATGCTGTTACGGATTTTCTGGCTTTTGACGAAGCTGTTAAGGTTGCAGATGAGTTTGCAGAAAAAGATGGACATACCCTTGTACTTGCTTTCCCGGACCATAATACAGGCGGGATGACCATCGGCAGTAATTCTGATTCCAATTATACATCTACAACCGTAGAAGACGTTATTGATCCTCTTAAAGGTATGAAGCTCAGTTCTGGAGGCGTTGCGGAAAAAATAGGAACAGATATCTCCTCCGAAAACATTAAAGCCCAGCTAAAGACTTGGTGGGGAATTGATGCAACAGATAATGATGTAACTGAAATTCTTGAGCTCTATAACAATGGAGAAGGTCTTTCACTCGACTATGCAATCAGTGAAGTAATCAGTCAGAATCATACCGTTATCGGATGGACCACTCATGGACATTGTGGTGAGGATGTTCCTCTGTGGACTTACGGTCCCGGTCGTCCTTCAGGACATATGGATAATACCGAGATTGCAGAATATATTGCTAAAGTACTCGGATTTGACATGACCAAGACCAACTCGTGTCTATTTATCGAAGTAGGTGAGGTTTTCTCCAAAGATGGAGGAGACGGGAAACTGGACGAAAATGAGTATTTGCTGGATCTGACAAATTCCTCTAACCCTGTACTGAGAATAGGGGACTCTGAATTGCCAGTGAGTAAAAATATTCTTGTTAAGGACGGAGTAACTTATGAACTTAATGGAACAGTTATCTATGTTCCAGTAACCAGCAAGGTATATATTCCTTCTGAAGTGCTTTCAATGATTAATGGAACAAAAACAAATGGAACTTAAAGAGGAGCAGAAACTGCTTAAAGTTTGAATAATTAACAGGGATTATTTCCCTTCTTTTTTAAAATTCAGAGATTTCTTTTTAACCAAATACTTTTCAGAAATAACACCGTAAAAAACCCAAGTCAAATTTCAGTCCTGACTTTCTACTCACATGGGGGTGCTTATCGTAGCGTTTTGGCCAGTTATCATATAGTTCAATCCAATTCTTATGTCCTCTCTTTTTGTACTTATGATTCCATTTCTCCTGGCCATTGTCCCATTTCTCCTCTTGATTTTATAAAAGAAATAGAAATTACTGAGAAGTTTCGAGTCCTGCTTACAAATGTTATCCCAAGACCGATTGAATGCATCATTAAGAGTCTCCTCAAGGTTCTCACCGGTTTGAGGATCGAATGGACACTTGGATTGCTTTGCAGCTAAAGTATTAGATGGAGAACCATAAATAAAAGATTTATTCAGTATATTGATAGCTGTGATCATGCGCCTGAAAGAGCTGGTACCTAAATATTTACTCTGGAAATAGATATCAAGAAAAACGAGGATATATTTATTATGTAACGTCATTTGTAAACTAATTTCTTTATTACGTTCCTGTTCCTTCTGTGTTGATGGTCTTTCATATGCAGAATATCCAAAATATTGATAAAGTGTATTCCTTATTATATCTGCTCTACTTAAACTATGCTTTTTTGC
>CAZCKG010000359.1:0-2966 GCA_964498825.1 uncultured Methanosarcinales archaeon | reverse complement strand
TCGCAACCGAACTTCCAAAGCTTGGAGTCCAGCTTAAAGAAGAGAAAGACAGCCTGACAATCACTGGAGGAAAACTGAAAGGAGCGGCTGTTCACGGCTGGGATGATCACAGAATTGTTATGTCCCTTGCACTGGCAGGAATGGTAGCAGGAAATACGACAGTTGACACGACTGAATCTGTAGCAATCTCTTACCCTGACTTCTTTAAAGATATGTCCAGACTTGGGGCAAAGATTGAAACAATCTCAGAAGAATAAATCGAAAAAACAATCTGGAATTCTAAGCGCAGATTAGATGCGGATTAAATACAGATTTTATTTAGCTTTGATAACTGATAATGAGGGGAAAATTCATACTCTCAATATTTTCTTTTTTGAACTAACATCCAATCGGTCAAAGAAATCATTTATCGTCTAGACAAATTTGAAAAAATTAAGGAATAAAAAGAAATAGAATAGTACATCTACACAAAATATCCATATTTAAGTATATGGAAATGAGATGTAGTTGTGGAAATACGTGTATAAGGCCTTTTTCGGAAGCACTGAAAGACATTGAATTGTTCTACAAACCATGCAACTATTGCAAAGAAGAAAAGATAAAGAAATTCTCTCCTCTATCAGAACAGGTTAACTTAGATGAAATAGATAACCATTTTGGAAATTGTAAATGCGGTAAGAGGCAGCTTGATATTGTAATGTCCCACGTGCTAAAGATAATGATCGATGAAGGAATAAAAGATAAAAAAGCTAATTTAAGAAATGCATGTGTTCCTCTTGTGACTCCCGGCTATCCAGCTAATTATACTCCTTATTTGTCTAAGGATTCTTTAGTAATATTATCTAACGAAGTGAATAAAAAATGTGCTGAAAAAATTGTAAAGGAAGTTAAGGAAGTTAAAGGAGTTTTAAAAGGAGATGCAAGAAAAACTGTGGGCATAAAAGATTCTGATTCTAGTCCTCATGTATATGAAATTCTTGCTGGATGCGATTTGAGATGTGATATTATACAGACTCCTTATGGTACTTTAGGAATATACAAATATCAGCATGAAATTCATATAGAGTTTCCAAAAATAGAATCACCCAAAATAGAGATACTTGAAAAAACTTTAAAAAATTATGATAGTCCTGCTGTTCTTGATTGTACATGTGGTCCCGGGACTTTAGGAATTGCATGCCTTAAAGCCGGTGCGCGAAAAGTTATTTTTAATGACATATGGAATCCTGCAATAGAAGCTACTTTGATTAATTTAGAAGCTAATGGATTTCCAGTCAAACTTTCAGGCAGTGAAGAAGAATTAATAGCATATGGAGACAAATTCGAAGTTTATAGTATGGATATAAGAGAATTAGCGAATTGTTTAGATGAAAAATTTGATATTTGTATTATAGATGCATTCCCTGATGTGGATACAACAGAATTTGTGGAAGCCGCAGGCAAATTAGGCAAAAAAGTTGTCGTGATTTGAAGAAGAATTATATAAGCTTAGAATGGAGAGGAACATTGTTTAACGGCTCTCATTCTTAAAAGATGGAAACCATTATCTAATGCCGGAATTTATGCCATTATGAAAAAGCCAGTCATGCACTATTTGTTGGCTGATGTTAATTTTAAAACCGCTTTCAAGTTACACCATAATTTTTTTGCAATTTAGTAAGGTTATGGTAAAATGCTTTGATCTACAAAACATAAATTTCTATATTAGAAAACCAATCCAAAAAATATCAACAGACAACACGAAAGAGATTCAAGACTCCATGGCAAGTGCATGTAGTTGCAATGGAAAAAGCCTTTTCTTCTATTTTCTCAGTTCTATTTCCATCATCATCCTCTGTTCTACTTTTATCTTTCTCTTTATCTCTATTCTTATTTTTCTGAACTTTTTTTACAAACTCCATGATTTCCAGCAAGTTTTGCTTTACCTCTTCTCCTTTCAGACCTCCTATGCCAGGCTTCATCTGGTGGCTCTCAAAAACCCAGCCCGGAAACTTGTCTACAAGTTTTCCTGTATATTCCGTAATTGTTTCCGGTTTTTTCCGCCCAAAGGTCGGGCAGCGATCTCTTGGACCAGGGCAGCCGTCAGGACAGATTTCTCCTTCCTTTGCATCAGAAAAAAACATCATACCCTGTTCAGGATAGCGGCCTGCTATAACATCTTCAGGAAAAGCAGCGGCAATATCTTCAAAAAAAGACATGAGATGGGAATTTTCAGGTCTTATGAAGAGCTCTTTCACAGGGCTTTTCACAGGGCTTTTTTCTCCTTGAACCTCGTTTGTACTGAGTTCATGATTAAAGAACTTTAGAAAATCTGCGAGCATATAAGCAGCTGCATGACAGGGCACTGCAGGAATAATATATTCAGGAATTCCGGAAGTGAAAAGAGGAGGAATATTGTGCATATTCATTTTGTAAAAATAAGCTTCTGAGCCATTATTTTTTTCTTTAGTTTCTATTTCAATTTTTCCTTCATTTTTTCGTTTATCTTCTTTTTCTACCCTGGAAAGTTCAGGTTTCTCTTCAGAAAGAGCCAATAATGCCTTATTTCTGAGAAGATTTAAAAGCTCGTTTTCAGTTTTAAGAACTTTTATTTCCCTTGAAGCAGGTGCATTTTCGTCTCTATCAATGACCAGCACAAAAGGAAATTCGTTATTCTTAGCGTATCGAAGGAAATCAGTACCGATTTTACCTCCACCAATCACAAGGTAATAACCTTTGATTACCGGACAACTTTCCATATATTTTATTTAGTTATTTATTATAAATGCTTTATTGGTCTGTTTTTCCATGAAAGCGCCAGTAGGAAGCTTAACATCCAGCTTAATTCTGGAAGAATAATAAGAAAAACGAGTGTAAGAAAAAAGAGACAAGAAGTAGGCCATAGGCCTACTCTGTTTTAAAGTATTTAATTTATTGAGATTATTTTGCCGGGATGATGAGGGCTCTCTCACCAGCAGGCACAAACT
>CAZCKG010000358.1:0-2975 GCA_964498825.1 uncultured Methanosarcinales archaeon | reverse complement strand
AAAATTGTTTTTCCTCGCCGGGATTAGATTCCGGAAATTTCTTTTTTCAAACCAGCTCTCAAAGCATTCATGATTCGGGTTAATTCCTTACTCAAGATTTTTTTCAGGATATCCTTTTCTCTCAGGTTGACTTCAGAAGACAAAAGGAGAAATAAAATTCACCCGTCATCGGTTAAGCATCAAATATCACCTATTGCACGAATTTTTATAATAATAGAGACTTCTGTCGCTTTACTAACCTAGCCCCCATCTCAAAAGCTTTCTTACAGTCTTGTGGAAAAACTTCTTCGCGCCTTTTTGCTTTTTCTTTGGGATCAACTATATCTGCGACATACTTTGAATAGTCATCGAACTGATATGTATCGGTACTGCACAGCGATTCGGAATATCCAAAAATTCTCGTTGCAATTCCTTCATTTAATTCAATAGTTTTATTAAGTCCAAAAAAATCAAAGTGTTCTTCTTTCGCACCCATACTGTAAATATAACCGACAGAGATATTTTTTGGATATAGTGTTAATGGGCTAGCAGAATAAACAAGAAACGGAAATATATAACGTTCCATGAACGATCTCATCTCGCCTGTGGAGTTTCCAAGATAGATGGGGGATCCAAGTATTACTGCATCAGCATCTTTCAGCCTTTCGAGCACAGGTGTCAGTTCGTCCTTCATTGCACATTTTCCATAGCTCTTTCCGTCTTTTACTTTGCAGGCAAAACAACTTGTGCATCCTTTAAAATTTAGGTCATAGAGATGGATTATTTCTGTTTCTGCACCTTCCGAAGCTGCACCTTCAAGAGCTTTCTCAAGCAGAGTTGCCGTATTCCATTTCTTCCTGGGGCTTCCATTTATTGCTATTACTTTCAAACTTTTGCCTCCATTATTTCTCCTTCTATTTTTTCTACTTATATTTCTCCTTATTTTGGATGTGTTTGATAAATCTATCTGAGTAATTTCAGCAAAATAATCATCATTTTTTCATTTTTTCAGGCGTTTGAGAGGCTGCATCATTTAATCAAGCTGGATCTCATAATCACCCTGATAGCGTTTCATTTTATTCAAATCAGCAAGGGGGTGCAGATTTTAGCCTGCGTAAAAAGCAATTACAGAATTATTTGGATTAAGTCCAGGAAATTCAAGACAGGAACTCTGAAATAGGAGTAACTAAAAATATATAATATGTTGACCAACTTATTTTAAAATTGAACTCAGTGTTCTTCACAAAAACTGCAGGCTAATGACAATATGATACGTAAAAGACTTCATCGCTATGCCATGTTGAAAAGATACGGCCAGATAATTGAGGTCCTCCAGAAATATGGTTTTGGGTACATTGTTGACCAGATAGGGTTGAGCAGTATCAGAGATCTGACTTACAAGTTTAAGAATAAGGATAAAGCGAATAAGCTCAATACCTCAGGGCCGGTCCGAGTACGTAAGATACTTGAAGAACTCGGTCCGACTTACATAAAGTTGGGTCAACTACTGAGCATGAGACATGACCTTGTGCCTCTGGAATATGCCAAAGAGTTCGAAAAACTTCAGGATGAGACCCCATCTTTTGAATTTGAAGAAGTTGAGATAATTATAAGCGAAGAACTGGGACATTCCATCGAGGAATTATTCGATTATTTTGAGATAAAACCACTTGCCTGTGCTTCTATCGGGCAGGTGCATAGGGCAAAAATAAAAAATGGTGATGAAGTTGTCGTGAAAGTTCAGCGCCCTGGCATAAAGGAAATAATCGAATCCGATCTGGATATTATGTACAGTATAGCCAGGCTTGTTGATGAGCATATGCCAGAGGCGAGACTGTACAGGCCAACAGAGATCGTTGATGAGTTATCGCGCAGTATTCTTGCAGAAATAGATTATACTCAGGAAGGCTGGAACACTGATCGTTTTGCAGGAAATTTCAGGGACAACAGTCAGGTTCATATCCCAAAAGTTTACTGGGACTATACAAATACACGGGTTCTGACGCTGGAATATATCAAAGGCATAAAAGGCAGCCGTATGGATGTATTGGAAAAGCGCGGGTTTGACAGGGGTAATATAGCTCTTGTCGTGGGGAGAGCCTTCATGCAGCAGGTATTTGAAGATGGTTTTTTCCATGCAGACCTGCATCCAGGAAACATCCTAATTATGGAAGACGGAACCGTAGCATTTCTTGATTTTGGGATGACGGGTCACCTCTCCCCGGAAATAAGCGATATTTTCCTTGACGGGATAGTGGCTTTAGTTAAGGGAGATAGTTCGACATTTATAGAGCTGCTCCGAGATATGGGTTGTGTAGAGTCCCATGCAGACACAAGATCATTGAAAGTTGACATTGAATCATTTCGCTCAAAATACTATGGTAAGTCTTTGAAAAAACTCGATGCTTCCATAATAATTGAAGAGTTAATAGGTATTTTAAGGGAACATAAGGTTACAATTCCTCATAACATAGCTTTATTAGTAAGAGGTATAGTCGCTGTTGAAAGCTTTGGACTTATAATTGATCCGGGTTTTAATTTTAACAAAATTCTCGAGCCTTATGCAAAAAATGAAATGAAAGAACGCTTTTATCCGCAAAACCTGGCTCGCAGGACCTACTGCAGTATTTCAAGCTGGTCGCGTCTGTTACAGAAAGCACCAATTAAAATCTCACATATACTTGACCACGCTGAAAACGGCTATTTAAGAATAAGATTCGAATCCGAAGATGCCAATCGAGTGATATCCGAGATTGACGCTGCAAGTAACCGTCTATCTTTCAGTCTGGTTATCTCTGCTATGATTATCGCTTCCTCTCTGGTTATTCAAACAGATATGAAACCTTCCGTTTGGGGCGTGCCTCTTCTTGGTACTTTCAGTTTCTTTATTGCCAGCGTCTTTGGAATGTGGCTTGTATATAATATATTCAGGACAGGCAGAATATAACTCTCAAAAATGAAAGTTACATAAAAATTGAAAGTAACTATTCAGGGTA
>CAZCKG010000357.1:0-2981 GCA_964498825.1 uncultured Methanosarcinales archaeon | reverse complement strand
CCTCAAATAGAACGTAATCTTCAAAATAAACTCATTTTATTTCGTTTCATTCCAAAGAATACTTAAATGAGCAGATCAATTTATTTTAAAAAAATTTGTTTATTTGGAATCCGCTTTTTTGGGGAAGCTTATGAAAGCAATAATTATAGGAGCAGGCGAAGTCGGATACCATATCGCAAAGTCTCTTTCCCTCACAAACGATGTAATTGTCGTCGAAAAAGATGAGGAAACCGCAAGAAGGGCAGATGAACTGGATGTTCAGGTTCTTGAGGGAAATGGCGCAAATGCAGATCTCCTAACTGATATTCTTCACAATGCTGATATTCTAGTTGCTGTAACAGGTGTTGATGAAGTCAATATCGTTGCATGCATGACGGCAAAACTAATTATAAGATCCCGCGTTGGCTGGAAAGAACCAAAAACGATTGCGAGAGTCAGTAATCCTGACTATATCGATGTTCCTGTGACCTCAAGATCTCAGGTTGGAGTCGATATAATGATCTGCCCGGAACTTGCACTTGCTTCTCAGGTTGCTGAAGTTTTATCAAGTCCATCTGCAATCGATGCAGAAGTTTTTGCAGGTGGAAAAGTTCAGATGATGGAATTTGCCATCCGTCCAGAGAATAAAATGGTAGGAAAGCAGATACAAAATCTCAATCTTGATGAATGTTGCATTGTCAGTGCGATCTTCAGGAAAGAGGAAATAATCATTCCTCACGGAAATGACCTGATAAAAGCAGACGACCATGTAGTAATTGTGGGCAAGCCTGAAGCAGTAGAAAACCTTATCCGTACCTTTGGAGACGGGGAGCCTCACAGAATCAGGATCCTGCTTATAGGCTGCGGAACTGTAGGCTTTTATCTGGCCAAAATTATAGACCAAGACGAGAAAGCTGATCTCAAAATTATCGAATTTAGAAAAAGTCGCTGCATAGAAGTAGCCGAGATGCTGGAAAATTCCCTCATTTTAAACGGTGATGGAACTGATGTCAGCCTTCTGAGGGAAGAGAATATTGAAGATATGGATGTTGTTCTTGCAGTTACGGATAATGATGAAAAAAATCTCCTCTGTTCTCTTCTGGCAAAGCAAATGGGGGCAAAAAAAGTTATCGCAAGAGCTGACCGCTCGGATTATGTACCTCTTTTCGAAATGGTCGGGATAGATATGGCAGTCAGTCCCAGGGAAGCGACTGTAAATGAAGTACTCAAACTTACCATGGGAAGAGGGATACAGACCCTTGCCACTCTTGAAGATGAAAGGGCCGAAATTATCGAGTATACGACTTCCAGGCAGTCAAAGATTACAGGGAAATCTCTTGAAAAAGTTAAGTTTCCCAAAGGTGCACTCGTTACCATGGTAGTACGCAATGATGACGTCGTCATTCCCAGGGGAGACTTTATAGTTCGGGAAGGAGACAAGGTAATAGTTTTCGCATTATCTTCTGCTGTATCAGCTGTGGAAAAATTGTTTAAGTAACAGAGAAATGGAAATAATCAAAATTCTCGTCGTCTGTAAAATAGAGGGTTTGCATGAATTTTAGAGTTGTCCTATACGTACTTGGTGGAGTACTCAGGCTGCTTGGAATTTTCATGATAATCCCTCTTGGAGTAGCATATTACTACGGGGAAAATTTAACTCCTTTTCTGATTTCTATTGCTATAACCATGCTTGCAGGTCTTTTCTTACTCTCCTACAAAACTGAAGGAGAGTGGATGCGTAAAGAGGGCTTTGCAATTGTTGCTCTAGGATGGCTTTCAGCTGCTATTTTTGGTGCCATTCCTTTCATGTTAGATGGGATTTCTCCTTTAAATGCCGTTTTTGAAGCTATGTCTGCATTTACAACTACAGGCTCAACAATTCTTACAGACATCGAAAGTCATCCAAAAGGAATCCTTTTCTGGAGAGGACTAATGCAGTGGCTAGGTGGTATGGGTATTATCGTACTTTTTATTGCCATCCTGCCCAAACTTGGAGTTGCGGGCCGCCAGCTTTTGAGAGCAGAGGCTCCGGGGCCTACGGAAGATAAGCTCAAGCCACGAGTCCGAGAAACAGCAAGGATTCTCTGGATGGTTTATTTCGTAATCTCTCTCCTGGAAGTAGTTGCTCTTTTGCTTGCCGGACTCTCTCTTTATGACTCTCTTAATCATATGTTTACCACAATGGCTTGCGGAGGATTCTCCAATTATGCGCTGAGTGTTGGAGCTTTTCAGAGTCCGCTTGTTGAGTATATAATAACTTTTTTTACTTTTGTTGCTGGCGCAAACTTCGCCCTTTATTATCGGGCTCTCCATACAGACAAAAAATTACTTTTTAAAGATGAGGAATTCCAGCTCTATACGGTTCTGATCCTTGGAGCAAGCGGGCTTCTTACCCTCCTTCTCTGGCGAGATCTTGGTACGGGAATTCTTGATTCATTCAGGCTTGCTATTTTCCAGGTAGTCACAATTATGACAAGTACAGGGTTTGCGACAACAGATTTTAATCTCTGGCCCGAATCTGCAAAAATGATACTTATTCTGGTTATGTTTATTGGAGCCTGTGCCGGCTCCACAGGCGGGGGTATTAAGGTTGTGCGTATTCTCGTTTTGCTTAAACACAGCAGAAACGAATTATTCAAGGCCCTTCATCCAAGAGCTGTAAGAAGTGTTAAATTCAACAATAAAAATGTGCCCGAAGAGATAATCAGTTCTATTGTGTCATTTGTTGTTATATATCTCCTTGTCTTTGTCTCAAGCGCACTGATTCTCTCAGTTCTGGGTATGGATATTATAACTTCAATTACCGCTTCTATAGCGACTCTTGGTAATATAGGTCCAGGCCTGAACGTTGTAGGCCCAATGGGCAGTTTTGATCCTATCCCCCCACTAGGAAAATTAGTCCTGATTGCAAATATGTGGATTGGAAGGTTAGAAGTCTACACTGTAATTTTACTCTTTACTCCTGAGTTTTGGAAAAGATAATTCTCCCAGAAGGACCTCCC
>CAZCKG010000356.1:0-2993 GCA_964498825.1 uncultured Methanosarcinales archaeon | reverse complement strand
AAAAACTACTCTTGAATCTTAATTTCAAAGTAATCATTTGAGCTACTGATCAGGAAATTAATATGAAATTCCTATGGAAATGGAAACAAAAAATAGGTTTTAGGATTGGCTCCTATATATTTGTCTTTTGAAACTTCTTGTTTACCTTATTACATTTTCTCATTCAGGATAAAACCCTTTCTTCATAATTCAATACACTCTCTATTTCCTTTTCCTGCTTTGGCTTTTCTTCAAAAATCTGCTGTTTTTCCTGTATGTTATGAACGTGAACTATGCGCTGAGGGAACTGGATTTCTATACCGTTTTCTTCAAGGGACTTCTTTATGTTCCAGAGAAGTCGCGTTTTCAATCCGAACCACTCGCTTACAGGTGCCCAAATCCTGATTAGTATTTTTACCGAACTTTCTCCAAGGTCGCTTACGTAAACTGAAGGAGAAGGACTAAGAAGGGCAAAAGGTTCTTTGTCGATGAGGTCTTTAATGAGCCAGATTGCTGCGTTGGCATCGTCACTGTAACGGATTCCAATTGACCACTCGAACCTTCTGACTGGATGTCCCACAATATTTGTGATATTTGTTGTAAAGACCTGCTGATTGGGAATGCGGACAAGAAGTCCGTCATAAGTCCGTATCAGAGTGGAGATTATGCGGATATCGGTAACATAACCCGATATATCGTTGATTTGAACCTGATCTCCTATTTTAATAGGTCTTTCAACCATCAGAAAGAATCCAGAAACCAGATTCCCTACTATGTTCTGACTCGCAAAACCAAGGATAATACCTGTGATCCCTCCTGCCAGCAGAAGCCCTGAAGGGTTAATCCCTATTAGAGGAAGGTTGGATGTAAAAACAATAATAAGCGTGCCATAGTAGAGGAATTTGAGGACAGTCTCCCCTACATCCTTACTGACTTTATCTTTAAGAGACCTGCGCAGGTAAAGCGTAAGAATTCTGGCGATGAGGGTTGAAAAAAATAGAATTAGTATAAACTTTAGCAGAGCTCCTGTGGTAACTTCGTAAGGTTTACCGTACATTGTGGTATTGTAAAGACCAACGTCAAGAAGATTGATTTCGGGGATCAAAATCCCCACCCCATATAGAATTTCAGGGGGACAAAGCCAAGCTTCTGAAGACCATACACTCCAAAGGCTTCTTTTCGACTTTTACGGTTTTTAACGGATTGATTTCTCAATTCTGCATTAATATGTTGTAATTCGAAAACTGTTTCAGCCGTGGTTCTGTTGATAATATCCATTCGCGCCTTCATGAAAACGTCACCATTATAGTAAAGTTTCATGCCATATGCACTGAAAACAGCCTTTGAGATCGAAGCCCAATCTGAAGATGCATTTCGGAGGGTCAGTTCCATAATCCCTTCCTGCAAGGGATTTGGAGAAGGAGGATTTGAATATACCTGGCTTTTCCAGTGCTTACAAACCACTCCATTTGAAACCTCACCATAAAGAGTGAATTTCTGCCTGACAAGAGTCAGCACGTCCAGAAGTTGGAGACTTTTGTTTCCTTTATCTGCGATAAAAATACCTATTTCAATGGGGAAAGTTAGAAAAATCTGTTTTTTCTCTCCTCCCGCAAGAAGCAAATTTTTCTCAAACTCTATCAAGAGATTTGGAGTAATTTCTTTAGGAGTGTTGAGAGGCTCCACCGGATTTATGACTATGTGCTTCTCATTCCCAAAGATGACTCTTTCTACCTCTTCTGTTCCAAGTGTCCTTTTATATACCCACCGCTCTTCAATGTTTTCCACGGTAATCGAAATTCCTTCTTTCTCTACCGAAAATGGAAGATCATAATAGCCGTACATAATAACCCGATAGTTAACATTTATTAGACAAAATTCTAAATTCTTTAATATACTTACAAACTATTATAAAAAATTACACCTTAAATATTTATAGATATTGGAGAAAAAGAAAATGAAAAGAAGAGAAGCAAAAACAGAAAGAAAGAGAGATGGAATAAAGAAGTAAAAAAGACGATGAGAAGAAAATTGGCTCAGACCCATCTTTTCTTCTTAAAGTAAGTAAACATAGTAATTCCTATTGCTGTCATAAATACCATGACTGCGGGGTAGCCCCAGCGTAGCTCTAGCTCAGGCATATACTCAAAATTCATTCCATAAACACCTGCTATAAATGTAAGGGGAATAAAAATAGTGGCAATAACCGTCAGAACCTTCATGACATCATTCATTCTATAACTTAAACTGGAGAGATAAACATCTACCATTGAGGACAGAATATCCCTGTAAGTCTCAATCGAATCGATAATCTGGATAGTGTGGTCATAGACATCTCGAAGGTAAATCCGGGTAGTTTCTGTAATAAGTTCTGATTCGGATCTATGCAAACTGTTGATCGATTCTCTGAGAGGCCAGACAGATTTTCGAAGGATGATCATATCTCTTTTATAGTTTTGAATAGTTTTCATGGTTTCAGATCTTGGGTCTATAATTAATTCTTCCTCGAGGCTCTCAATTTCTTCCCCGAAATGCTCAAGAATCAGGAAATAATTGTCAACAACAGCATCTATGAGACCATAGGCAAGATAATCCACTCCACTTTTCCGAAGACGAGACCCCGAAGTTTTAAGCCTTTCTATTAAAGGATTAAAAATATCCACCTCTCTTTCCTGAAAAGAAAGGATGAAATTGGAACCAAAGATTATGCTTATCTGATCTGTTGCAATCTTCTCGTCCATTTCCGTATTAAGTAGCATTATCTTTAGAACAGTATAGATATATGATCCATAATCGTCTGACTTGGGACGCTGTCCTGTATGGAGTACATCTTCAAGGGTAAGAGGATGAATATTAAAATAACTTCCAATCTTTTCTATGACCTCTACTTTATCGAGCCCATCCACATTTATCCAGAGATTAAGACCGGATTTGTCCTTAAAAGCCATACATTCTTCAATACTGCTCAGTTCTTTCTCTATAATTTTTTCACTATTATAGGCCAGAACTCTGAT
>CAZCKG010000355.1:0-2994 GCA_964498825.1 uncultured Methanosarcinales archaeon | reverse complement strand
CCGGACTAACTGCAATTCCACAAGGATTGATTCCTACAGGCACTGTAGTTATAACACTATTGTTTTCAATATCAATTACAGAAGTAGTGTTGTTGTCATAGTTAGGAATATATGCAAATGGCACTGCACATGCTATATTTGCAGGTATTAAAAGCGTAGCTATCACCATAAATGAAATATTTAGAAGAGCGCTACCTCTATATTTTTTGGCAAATTTCATCTCTTTTATTTTAGACCCCTCCACATGATGTTAATATTATAATACAACATATATATAGATAAATAAATAGATGTGCCTTTAATATAGAAAGGGTTCAAATAAAAAGGGAGCTTTCTAACTGTTACTTTTTCCATCTAACATATAACCTTTTTAGCTCTCAAAATATCTTCAAACTTCTAAAAAATTACTGGATCCATTAAATGTTTTAACTTGGAAGGCAGGCTATTAGAACATAAAGCATTTATTCCTGTCTCTTACATCGCATAAAATTAAGTTTTTGATAAAGTGCAGATTTTCTACGGATAATTTTTAGATCTTATCTGAAAAGGACAGTAATTATTTATTGCGAAAGTTGCAGAAATTCTATAAAAAATTTGTAACCGGATTTCTATGGATATTTATATTGTTTATTTTAAGTGAGTATGGATCAGAACATTTTTGCATGAATCCATAATCTATTGTAATCAAAGAAAAAAGTGATATTAACTAAGGTCTTGGTATGTATCACAAATTCTAGCTATTTCTTATATTATTTTTGCTATTTTATTTTATTAAATATATATTTCTCTTCAAATCTAGATTTCTCGAGAAAGGCCATCAACACAGCAATCTTCCTATCTTTATAAACGTTTTAATCAATCAAGTGAATGCTGTAACTAAAGGATATAAAGTAGTAGGAGTGAGGGAGCATGGAGACGAAGGGAGTAATATACCTATTCGCCCTTAGTATGGCACTAGTTAACGCTTTAACTTTTGTGGCTTTTGGTTCTTCTGAAATTTCGATGAACAATACGAGCATTTCCGGATGTGAGAAAGGATTCGATCCTGGGAGCATGAATCTCTCAGTAAAACCTGGGGACGACTTCTATGAGTATGCTGACGGATCCTGGATAAAAAGCCATCCAGTACCTGCGGACAAATCCAGATATTCTGAATTCGATATAGTAAGTGACAGAACCAAATATCGCATTAAAGAAATAGTGGAGAGTGCAGCCAACAACACTTCTGCCCCTGAGGGAAGTATTGAGCAGAAAATTGGTGAGTTCTATCGTGTTGGAATGGATAATGCCACCCGGGATAAGCAACGTCTGGATCCTATCAAAGATAAATTGAGGCAGATAGACACTATCTCCAACATTTCTGATGTTCAAGCAGTATCAACTCAAATGCTGGATGATGGTATAAATCCCTTATTCTCTATACGTGCCGTACCAGACAAAAAGAACAGCAAAGTCATAACGGTCTCCCTTGTTCAAGGGGGTCTGGGTCTTGCGGATAGAGATTTATACTTCAAACAGGACAACGTATCTAACTTGACCAGAGAGGTATACTTAGCTCACATAGCCAGGATGTTTGTCTATCTGGGAGATAGCCCAGAGGTTGCTGAGGAGAATGCTAAGACCGTAATGAGAATAGAAATGAGGCTTGCTAATGTATCCTTCAACAACGTGGAAGAAAAGGATGTAGTTAAAACGTACAACAAAATGAGCCTTGATGAGCTTCAGGCTTTTGCCCCTGGCATTAACTGGTTCCGACTCTTCAGTGACCTGGGTCACCCGGATGTAGTCGAGGTGAATGTAAGAAACCCGTCTTTCTTTAAGGAGCTGAGCACAGCCCTTCAGGACGAGAGTGTAGCTGACTGGAAGACTTTCCTGCGCTGGAAGCTGATTTTTGCCACATCCCCTTATCTCAGCTCCGACCTGGAGGAGGAGCATTTTAGAGTCACAATGACAACTCTCAATCAGACAATGCAGCCCCGCTGGAAGAGAGTTATCGATGTGGAAAACGGTGCTATGGGTGAGGCAATAGGTCATATCTATGTGGATAAGTATTTTGACCCAAGCTCCAAGGCCAGAATACAGGAGATAGTGTTTAATCTGAAGAAGGCCTACAGAGAAAGAATTCTAAACCTTACATGGATGGAGCCTGAAACAAAAAAGAAAGCCCTCATGAAGCTTGAAGCGCTAGAAGTACAGGTAGGCTACCCAGATGAATGGCTGAATTATTCGGCTCTTGAAGTGAAAAATGATTCATATGTAAATAACACTCTCAGGGCCTCTAAATTCTATTTCCATTATGGTCCCACCGGCCTGGATAGGATAGGCAAGCCTGTAGATCGAGAGCTCTGGTTAATGAATCCCCAGGAAACTAACGCCTATGCTTATCAAAGAGAGATAATTACAACCTTCCCGGCGGGCATTCTCCAGCCGCCTTTTTTTAATAAAGACGTCGACGATGCAGTCAATTACGGTTCCATAGGTTTCATTATAGGACATGAAATGACTCACCATTTCGATAGTCAGGGAAGGAAATTCGATGAAAGTGGCAATTTGACAGAATGGTGGACACAAAAGGATGAAGATAATTTCAACAATAGCACGGGGATTCTGGTGGATGAGTACAACAAATTCGAAGTTCTTCCTGGCCTACACATCAACGGCAACCTGACCCTGACAGAGAATATAGCAGATTTTGGGGGAGTGACAATAGCCTACCATGCCTATAAACTCTCGTCAAAAGGAGAGCCGGAACCGAACGATGGATTCACTGGAGATCAGAGGTTTTTCTTAAGCTTCGCCCAGGTCTGGAGGGAATCGGACACTGACGGATACTTGTGGACAGAAGTGCTGACCGAGCCTCACTCGCCCTCCAGGTACAGGGTCAACGGAGTAGTTTTTAACATGCCTGAGTTTTACAAGGCATTCCCTAACGTGAAGCCTGGGGATAAACTATACAAGCATGAGAGTGAGAGGCCTGTAATCTGGTAGAGTTAC
>CAZCKG010000354.1:0-2998 GCA_964498825.1 uncultured Methanosarcinales archaeon | reverse complement strand
ATTAGAATAAAGTGGATTTGGAAATCCTGTTTCCAGAGATTTCCATTTATAACACTAAAACTTAGAAGATGCAGAATTTATGGAATTAGAATTTTCTGTGTTTTGGGAGACAGTCTCTGCAGTAAACAGGTCTTCCTTCAGCTGGCTTGAATGGAACCTGGGTTTCAACGCCACAGTCAGAACAAACTGCTGGGTACATTTCTTTGGGGCCGCTGCTGCCGCCTCTGAAACCACCGCGGTTGTTGTCTCTACTTCCCCGATTGCTATCTCTTCCTCTGAAGGAATGCCCTCCTCTGTCACTAAAACTCACTTTTGTTTCACCTCCGCTTATAGCGGATATACATTTAGGCTGCTATAAAAATAAGATCTATACGCTCTTTTATTAAAACCAAAAATGAGGTTTTTAATAACAGATTATATGGCTCTTTATTTTTACTGCTAATATGACCCAAGCTCTCATACTATATAAATGTATCTAGGATGTGCAATATACATAAGAACAGAAATTACAAAATGAAAAAAAATAATTTATAGGCTTCAGCAGTTGTTTTAACAGATATATATATGTATGACACTTTAATTGTGACCATTTTTTAACCTATCATCAAAAAAATATAATTTTGCAAGAATAGATCGTTGAAGAATTTAATAAAAAATAACTAATTAATATAGGAGAAATAAATAGTGGATTAATGAATTATTATTACCTGCTCTTACTGGCAATTGCTTTTGAAGTATGTGGAACCACATGCATGAAACTTTCTGAGGGTTTTTCAAGATTGTTTCCTTCAGTTTTAATTTTCGTATTTTATGCTATCAGTTTCTATTTTTTCACTCTTTCCCTTAAGGGAATAGATGTAAGTATCGCATATGCAATATGGGCAGGGCTTGGAACAGCTCTCATAACTGTTATTGGGATTTTCTTTTTTAGAGAACCGATAAACACACTTAAAATAGCATCCCTATTCTTTGTAGTGGCAGGCGTAGTTGGACTTCATCTAAGTGACAGAATAAATTGATGAGAAAATAGTGATGAGAAGAAAATGAGAAGAAGAAAATGGTTCGAGCCCGAAGATTTACCCAGATACAACACTAAAATAAGTCATTTGATAATGAAACACGGAACTTCAAAGTCTTTTAGCAATGATAACAAAACCGTTAATTTTATTTCCGGTTCTGGTTTTGAGTTCTTCAATCCTGAAATAGTCGATGTCAAACCCGCAATTTACTATCAGAAGTACAAGTTCTTTTTCGGAGAAATGATGTGCCATATACTCTACTTTTCCGGTCTCAGGGTTTTTGGAAAGGAAAGATCCTTCTTCTTTTGTAACTGGGAAATCTCTGAGATAACGGTTTCTATAAAGTTTAAGGTGCCAGTTCTGCCCGAATTCTACAAGATAGAGACAGCCTCCGGGTTTCAGTACCCTGAAGGTTTCCTTTATGATTTTTATTCTTTCCTGCGCGTCCGATACAGAGGTCAGAAAAGCCTGCATGACTGCAAGATCAAAACTTTTTCCAGAAAAAGGAAGTTCCGAAGCATTTCCGACTGTAAATTCAGCCTTTCCTGAAATACTTCCCTCCAGAGTAAGACCCTCTGCAGCTACTTTTGAAAGCCTTATTGCCTCATGATTAATGTCTATCCCTGTCACAGAATATCCGAGGGAAGCGAGTTTCAGGCTAATCTTGCCAAAACCGCATCCTATATCGAGAATTTTGTAGCCATCCTGTAAATACTGATAAATTACAGGGTATAAATTAAGGCTTGAAGGTATATTCTCTCCGGAAATGTTCTTCCAATATATTACTGACATATATACAGAATAATACTCTGGAATAAAAAATATTTCGAGACTTTTTATTTTACGAGATACATCTGTAAAGGGCATGAAGTTAAAGAATTAAGATTCGAAGATTAATAATTCCAAAGTAACACTGAAAACAAGGCCCAGAGAATAATACTTAAAAATCGACCACAAATAGCAATTTATAAAATTGCGACTAAACACAGTATTAACGATTAAGAATAGATCAAGAAAATAACAGGCTAGAAGTAACTATCTCGAAAATATCTACCCAAAAATAAGAAAGATCTTTCAGGCAACATCTGATCCGCCCTCAGGTGTTACCTGAAAAATTCTTCTGTGTAAGGGACTAACCCTGATTCATTCGGTATAAGACACCGCCTTTCTGCCGCCCATTCAGGGTTTTCATTCATCACAGAGAAATACGACAACTGTGCTTTCTGTTGTCGTGCAACCGCCTCTTCTGAATCAGTACCTGTTCAGAAGCATAATGCTGGTTGCCTGCACGGGACATGGAAGCGACTTCTGTCA
Organism: uncultured Methanosarcinales archaeon; assembly: GCA_964498825.1. Lineage (GTDB taxonomy): Archaea > Halobacteriota > Methanosarcinia > Methanosarcinales > Methanosarcinaceae > Methanosarcina. Next base: position 665 of record CAZCKG010000354.1, on the reverse strand, counting down.
CAACATCTCCGGAAGGAACAGAGACTTAATTGAAAGAGCAGCTATCGCAACTTTCGTACACTGAACTTCCCTAGTGTTCAATTTTCTCCGTGTTTGTTCTTACTCGTTTTTCGAAGTTTCCTTCTTATTTTTTAGAGAGATCTTTATTCCTTCAAATTTAAAGATCTTTCAATTTCCCATATATTGCTCCCGACTTTTGCTTCATTTCAAGGGAGGCAACCTGGGACTAAATTCATATTTGTAAAATTAGAATATAAGTATACTTTTTATAACAGTCTGAATATTGCTATATGTAAGGGTTTTAAAACTTGATAATACTTTATTTACCTTGATAATAGATGATGAAAACTCCAAATTTAAATAACTCATATATAAACTCCTATATCAATTAAAAAGTCGCCCAGAAAAACAAAAGATAGCTTTCACGTATTATTCATCTTTCTATTCTTTATAAAATCTCTGAAAGCGGCTAGAATGCGAATAAAGCAAAAAGAATCATTTCAGGTGTCAATTAGTTTCTCATACAGCTCCCAAATAACACAAAACCTCTTAATGAGCCGTTCTTAATACATAATGTCCAGATTTTAGATATTGTCTAAAGACTTAGCTTGACCTCACGTTTAAGTCTCGACATGGGATACGAATGAGAAGAGTTGAGAAACTTT
>CAZCKG010000353.1:1538-3006 GCA_964498825.1 uncultured Methanosarcinales archaeon | reverse complement strand
TCCAGCATGTATTACACTTACCATATTTTTGGAATTAATCTGTTAGTTCTTTTCATGTAATCATTGTATCCTTCAATTTCTCGAATTAGGACTTCTTCTTCAAACTTTAGCCTGGTAAGAAAGAGGATTATTAGCAGTACTGATATGCCCAGGGAGAAGTAAGCATTCAGAGTAAGAGGAATGCCAAGGGTCTGAATTATATTTCCTGCATAAGCCGGATGTCTTATGAATATATAAGGGCCGCTTTCCACAAGTTTATGGTCGTTTTTAATCTCTATATGGACAGAGAAGTATTTTCCCAGAGTCCATATGCCCCAGGCGCGCAAGCCTGTGCCTAATACTATCAGAGCTGCTCCTGTGATTGTAATGATAAGATTATATCTCGGATAGAGGCTGTATTCAAGAAGCGGGAAAGTTAAGAGGCAACCCCAGGAAAATAAAAGCGAATAACGAGTCCATTTCTTTGACTGTTTTCCTTTAATTTCCGAACCCCTGTATGCAATTCTTTCTATAACCAGATAAAAAAACAGGACTCCTGAATAAATATAAACTGGAAGATGGTTCAAAGAATCCCATCTTTCATCCAGAACTCTACAGGTTTCGAGAGCCAGCAAAAGCATGAGGATACTTATTGCCCAATTTATCCATTTTTCAGTTCTGTTTCCTTCTATTCGGGTTTCAGACTTTTCCATATAACTTTTAATAAAAATAATTCCTTTTGTACTTTTTCGAGGAATTGTATAAAGTTTAGAAAATAATTCAGAAAGGATAGTAAGAAAAGTAAGTCAGAAAAGAGAGTCAGAAAAATAAATCCAAATAGTATGTGAGTTTTCAGATTCTCGAAATATGGTTAAAAGAGGTTTAAGAATACAATCCTAGAATAAATAAAAACAAACCGTCAAAGATATTAATATTGGAAACTTCATTCAGCAGTATGAAAGAAGCCCTTCTTCTTATTGATATCCAGAACGACTATTTTTCAGGCGGCAAGATGGAACTTGTGGGTATGGAAGAAGCATCAAAAAAAGCAGCAAAAATTCTTCAAGCATTCCGTGCGGCGGAGAAGCCTATTTTCTTTATCCAACATCTTTCTACCAGACCAGATGCTACTTTCTTTACACCCGGAACGTCAGGAGCAGAGATTCATGAAAGTATCAGCCCTTTACCTGAAGAGAAAGTAGTTGAAAAAAATTTTCCAAACAGCTTTTTCCAGACTGAACTCCTTTCTCTTCTGAAAGAAAAAGATGTGACGAATCTTGTAATTTGCGGGGCAATGAGCCACATGTGTATAGACACGACTGTCAGGGCTGCAAAAGAAATTGGTTTTACATGTACTTTAATCGCTGACGCCTGTGCCACCCGCAGCCTTATATTTAAAGATGAAATTTTATCTGCCCAGAGTGTCCATGCAGCCTTCATGGCGGCTCTGAATGTTATGTTTGCAACTGTTATGACTGCTGATGAGTTC
>CAZCKG010000353.1:0-1438 GCA_964498825.1 uncultured Methanosarcinales archaeon | reverse complement strand
TTACTTGTAACAGGATATCCTGCATTTACCCAGGCACTGATGCCACCAGCCATATTATATACCTGTGAATATCCTGCATTTATAAGGATTTTACTTGCTGCTGTACTTCTATGCCCTGTTCTGCAGTAGATCAGTATCTTTTTATTTTGAGGAACTTCATTTATCCTTGCTTCTAAAAGCATGTTTGAACTCAGGTTTGATCCAAAAGCATTATTTACGGGAATCAGAGTTGCCCCTTTGATATGCGACGAGTTAAATTCAGCAGGTGTGCGAACATCGAGCACGAACACATCATCGCCTTCTTCAATCATTTTCCTGGCTTCTTCTACACTTACATTCTTAAACATGGATGGATTCCCTTCTTTTTTGTTGTAAATATTAATACAGCTTCCGAAATTTGGAAAAGAGAATATCAAAAAATCAAATTTTTTGTTTAATAAGGTTCCTTCCTTATTAAAGCCATCTGAAGTTAGTTTGATGCATATTTAATAAAATTTAACAATTCTTGGAAGAATATCCCGTGAGAATCAGTAATAGGCACTAATCATGGATGAAAAGACAGTCCAAAATCAGAAAATTTAAGCATTTTTGAATTTTCTTCACCAGATTTTTTATTCATAAAAATGTGAAAAGACTCATTCGTCAGTCAACTTTGATGGTTGTTGGTCAGTATCAGGAAAAAAACCTCTAATGCATTTTTTGATTTTAATAGGGTTTAGTCTTACTGACTTTACAAACCAGTGCAAGATTGGACGAATGAGATGTTGTAGGTTGTTTTAAATTTAGTCTAATTCATGTTCGACCTGTCAACGGTTTATTAGAATATATCAAAACCGTCAAAAAAGCCAGCACCACCGATACCGAAAGGACTGTTATAGAGAGCTGCAATCAGAACGTCATTACAGCTGGGACCACAGCCGCAACCACAGCCGAAATCCCACCCGCAACCACAACCGCAACCGTTACCGCAGCCGCCTAACCAACCGTCATTCCAGCCGCCGATACCCAGGTCGTCGCCGATACCCAGGTCGTCGTCCACTACGTCGTCGTCTGCAACTACTGCTACCGCTTCAGTTTTACATGCGCTCGCTGACGCAGCTGTCAATGAGATTACAAAAAAGATTGCCATCAAAATAGCCAGTGTTTTTCTTATTTTTTCAAATGTTTGTTTCCCCATTTATCTATCCCTCCAACATTTTGCTCTATTTAATGTTGTTTAAGGCCGTTGGTATTTTCATCCACTTTCATCGGCAGATTAATTCTTTTTACTAATGCTATTTTACTAATTAGTCATCCAGATTCATTTCTGGAAGAATATGAAATTAGTAAATTTTCTCTGTTCGTATTCTAAGAATAATCTGCCAATGAGAAAGTTTCAAATTTTACCATCAAATGATATTTATCCATAGAATATAATGTATATAGAAATATAGATTAG
>CAZCKG010000352.1:0-3017 GCA_964498825.1 uncultured Methanosarcinales archaeon | reverse complement strand
GGCCTCGTTCAATCGCCCTACTTTCGGCCTCTGCTTGATCTCTGGCTTTGCGTTCAGCCCTGGCCTTCTCGTAAGCAGAATCCCTTAAACTCTTCAGGTGAGCTTTTCTGGATTGTTTTTCACTGAGAAGCTTTTCAGCTTTCTTAGTCATGGGAGCTATTTTCTTCGATTTATTAAGAACAGTATCCATTTTATCTCTGGTTTCTTCATCAAAAATAGCTTCTGATTCGACAGCAATGTAAGCCGCAGGTGTTACGACAGGGGCATCATTTATTGAGTCCCAATATTCCTTTATTTTCTCCCCTTTATTCAATACATCTGTTTTTGTTCTGGACATTCCCTTTTTTATAGTGGTGGATATGCTTGGTGTTGATTCTGATGATTCGAGTTCCGGGGGTTCTTCGAAATTTGCAATTTCTTCGACTTCATCCTCAAGGTTATCCTTCTGAAAATGGCGTTTCATTTTGTTGAAACGTGAATTCTCATTCAGTTCTTTTTGTTTTGCATCCCGGACTTTTTGAACGTATTCACTATATTCAGGCTCTTGATGAAAGCCTGTAAGATGGCTAATAAGGCTCACAATCTCACTGTCCTTGATTTTATGAGTTCCCAAGCCTTCCCATAGCATGTATTGGCACTAGGTGCAAAGCCATTATCGCGATATATATTTTCTTCAGGATCATAATACCGCTGCACATTCCTAATACTTGCCCGTCTTCTTAGAGCCTGTCTTTTGATTTTCGAATTCCTGTATGTACGTCTTGGCACATACTTCACCTCCGACACTTTCGGATTTTAGGAATTTTGAGTTCATGTTGCTTTACGCCCGTGATTTTTCGGGCAAAACCTTGAGCTAATTTTAGAATTTTATCGAACATTTTGTAATCACCTGAATGAATTAACAGCAATCATAGAGCCGACTATCAAAGCAAGGTAGCCAAAAACAGTAAGGATTGAAGTCAGGGCGCTTTCGCCACCTGATGCCTGCGCTGTGATGAAAGAATTATTAGATTTTTGAACCTCACCTACGGTGTCTGAAAATGTAGTGCCGACTATGGTAAGCATCGCAATAGACAAAAGTAGTATCAGACTCCCGATAGTTTTCATATCTGAAAAATCGCGGGTGAATGTATATAATAATAATTAGAGTTTTATAAAAAAATAATATAACAGAGTCGATGTTTAGTGATTTGGGAATATAAAAGAGTTTTAATACGATTACCGCTTCTTATTTAACAATGTTCAAAGCCTACAAATACCGAATATACCCAACGAAAGACCAGATACAAATCATCGAAAATCATTTTGGTTGTTGCAGGTATATCTATAATTGGGGCATCGAACAGCGAATTAACTATTATAATGTAAATAACAAAACTCTTTCATACTCAAAACAGTGCGGACAGCTAACGCAATTGAAGAAAGAAAAAGAATGGCTTTGTGAAGTAAACTCTCAGAGTTTGCAACAAGCACTGAAAAACTTGGATAGTGCATATTCTAAATTTTTCAAGGAGCATACTGGTTTTCCAAAGTTCAAATCAAAGAGAAATCTTTCTCAGTCATTTTCGGTTCCTCAGAACTATATAATAAACATTATAAAAAACACAATTTCACTTCCAAAAATAGGGATCATAAAAACAAAAATACATCGACCATTACAAGGCATCACAAAAAGTATAACAGTGTCAAAGACATCAACAGGAAAATATCATGCTAGTGTCCTTGTGGATAATAGAAAAGATTACCCTGAAAAACAATCCTTTTGTGAAGAAAATACGATAGGTATTGACTTAGGAGTAACTCATTTTGCAATTTTGTCTTCTGGTGATAAGATCGATAATCCTTCATTTCTGAAGAAATCCATTGAAAGATTGAAAATTCTACACAAGAGAATGGAACGAAAACAAAAAGGATCGAAGAACAGAAAGAAAGCCATATACAAGCTTGCAAAGCTCTATGAGAAAATAAAGAACCAACGAAATGATTTCCAGCATAAACTATCTTTTAGATTAATACGCGAGAACCAAGCAATTGCTGTGGAGTCTTTAAACGTCAATGGTATGGTTAAGAATCACAGACTTGCGCAGGCCATTTCAGATGCTTCATGGCATTCATTCACTATAAAATTGGAATACAAAGCTCTGTGGTATGGGAAAACTATTCTGAAGGTTGATCGTTTTGAACCTTCAAGTAAAACATGTAGCAACTGCGGTTATCAAAATACCACTCTTACCCTGTATGACAGACAATGGATTTGCCCTGTATGCAACACACTGCATGACCGGGATATCAATGCAGCGATTAATATAAAACAAATTTCGCTTGCAAATAATATTAATGCTGATAATTTATTTCCTGCGGATGGTGGGATAAAGCCTGTGGACTCATTGGCATTAGTCAAGGGTGTGAAGCAGGAAAGAGTAATCTGGTAAAATGGAGGATTACGCTACATCACCAGTACAAAAATGGAATTAAAGAAAGAGTATTTCTTGAAGGGCAGCCTGTATATTTCGTGAAAGGGGAAAGAAGCTCAAAGGGAGTATGGGTTCCTGCTGGAAATGGGGAAGACAATGAAGCTGTTTTGTCTCTTGAAGAAAGGGGAGTAGTGATAAAATTCCCTGTTTCGGGAGAATTCCTGTTTGAAATGGTCGCTCAGGACGGGATCAGATATACTATGTCTCACTTTTGAAGAATAATTGTTAGAGATAATGCGGGGGATAAATTTCAAAGATAAAAGGCAAGAAATGTAAAATTGAGGTACTAATAAGGGTAAAAGTCACAAAGGGTAAAAGTCATAAATATAAATAAAGATAGAAGAAAAAGTAAAAGTCAACGATATAATAAAAATAAGAAAAGTCAAGGATAAGAGATCAATAAAGCTCTTGCCGGTGCACCGTCACAACCTTCTATTTTCAGAGGCAAGCACAGGAAGAAGTAAGTTCCTGTTTCTACTGAACTGAGTTCAAGGCATTCAACTATATTTACGTTGTTTGAAAGAAGCAAATGGTGAACGGGCA
>CAZCKG010000351.1:0-3018 GCA_964498825.1 uncultured Methanosarcinales archaeon | reverse complement strand
CATAAAATTACTACTTTTTTCCAATAACCATTGCAGATACTTGTTAACTTTGAATAAATCCGTTAAGATGGTTACATCCTTGAATATATCCAAAAAATAGGATTCAGAACTTTATCTAGCCAGAAAGGAGTCAAAGGTATGAATAAAAATAAAGGAATGAGGGCAACATCCCAATTTGTTGGGTTGCTGCTTTGTATAATATTAATTCAGACCGCGTGTGCAACAGAAAATCAAAATCAGTTCATTGTGAATTTCCCCAATAATTCCACGTTAGAGAATGCAACTATTGATAATTCTACGATGGAAAATGTAACTATTGAAAATCCAATAATCGATGATTTAGGTAACGTTACAATAGTTGATTATTCAGACAACGATACTATAATAGATCCATCTTATTATTATACATATATAGCTGAGGGAAGCAGCAAAGAGTTTACTGTGAATTTCACTAACAACGGTGATGAAACCCTTGTTTTAAATCCAAAATTTATAGCTACATCTAATACAAACAACATAAATGAAAGCTGGATTACTATATCTCCAGCAAATGCAACGGTAGCTCCTGGCTCAGTACAGTATTTTACAATTGAAGTAAATGTCCCGTTAGACTCACTAGGTGGATACTATCAAGGTAAAATAGCATTCACTGATAACATTGTGGCTTATACAGAAGATTACATTGACCCTCAATACGTCAATTCAATGCAGTTCAATATCTGGGTCGAGGCTCAGGAGAAGATACAACTTCAGTCAAGTTATATTTCAGATAATGTTGAAGCTGGAATAGAAAATGAGTATAAAATAAAAGTCAAAAACATAGCAACAAGAGATATCACAATTGATCCCACACTGAGTACCAATGAATATTATACATATTACGAACAGGCATTTGGCAACAATGCAATAGAAATTTCTGCACCTTCAACTATAAAAGCAGGTGAAATCGCTAACGTGACTATACGGGTACATGTTCCTGAAAACGCAACAGGATATTATAACGGGTATATCAACATGAATGTTAATGGAAAAGCTAATGATGGATATGGCCCCGGAATAAGTCTCTACTTGAATGTTTGGCAACCGCTAGTTCCTTTCGTGAAAACTTTTTACACTACGACCGACGATCCTATAATTATAGAAGTTTCAGGCGATGTTTACAGGTCGGATAACGAATTTCGTGTCTCACAGGAAAAAGATAAACTCCCCTTTGAACTAGGAATGACATATAATTCCAACCCTATCAATATGACTTTTATGAATTCATCGGAAAGTGGTAGCGCCGATATTCAAGAAGACTACAATTACTACCCAACATGGGCAAATGAGAATAGAAAAATTTATCAGAATGTCCGAGATCATTATACAGCAACCTATATCGTACCTGGAGCAATAGGAGAGTGGGACCTTTCTATTCTTCCAAAAGGTGCGAATAACTTCCAATACTCAATAAAGATAGCAAATGATAACCTCGAAAAAACATGGAATGTAACTAGCGAGAATTTAGTACCAGGAAATTCATCGACAGTAAATGAGACTGACGAGAATACATCTATTCCAATAGATGGACAGGAATCGGAAGTACTTATTGCAGATTTCAGTACCAATGTATCAAGTGGTTACGCTCCTCTTACTGTGCAGTTTACAGATAATAGTGCATTAAATGAGATTCAGAGTTCCGTACCACCTACATTGTCTGGCGAAGAGCAGAATATTGCTGATGGACCAGCAAATAACATATCAGATAGTCAGGAAACCAGTGAAGACGACTACTTATACGGCATTGCAAATGTTGAAAGTATACAGGTTATGATAATGGAGTCTTTTCCTGTACAAGTACATGTAATAGCAGAAGGTTACCTTCCTAGTGGCTGCACTGAAATTAACGAAATAACTACTGAAAGAGAAGGAGATATCTTCAATATTAAAATCAGTACAAAGAGCCCAAAGGATGCATTGTGTACACAGGCAATTGTGCCTTTCAGTAAAACTATACCTCTTGAAGTCCAGGGACTCAAAGCTGGAAACTATACTGTGAACGTGAATGGTGTAACGGGGTCTTTCGAGCTTGCAGTTGATAACACATTAGATGAGTCTTCCAGTGATATACCGCCAAGACAACAGGTAATAACCGAAGCTGATAACGGAACAAGCATAAGTCTCAAAAAAGGAGAGAATTTTACCCTTAAGCTCAGGGAAAACCCTACCACAGGCTATTCCTGGGAACTTTATCTGAGTGAGGGGCTTAGCATTATAAGCGACGAATATACTCAGGACCCAGCTCCCGAAGGATATACTGGCGTTCCCGGCACTCATTCATGGATAATCGAAGCTGTGGGTCAGGGTAACCAACAGGTAAACGGCATATATAAGAGGCCATGGGAGAGTACAACTGGCACGGAAAAAACCTTCATACTTAATGTCACTAGCATCTCTTCGGATACAATATCAAGAATCTGGAACTTTGGAGACGGATCTACTTCAACTGAGCAGAATCCGGTACACACTTTTACTACAGCAGGAACTTATAATGTTAGTCTGGTAGCAAGCAATGAAAATGAAACTGCTACAAAAACCGCTGCAATAACTGTTCTAGAACAAACACTACCTCCTGTTGCTAACTTCAACAGCAACGTTACAGAAGGTTATGCTCCCCTATCCGTGCAATTTATAGATTTATCAGAAAATGCAACAGAATGGAACTGGGATTTTGGAGATCAAACTTACTCAACAGAGAAGGACCCTGTACACAGGTATTGTAAATCTGGAAAATATACTGTCAAGTTGACAGTAAAGAATGAAAACGGAATGGATACAGAGAAAAGGCCTAAATATATCTCAGTGCCCAGAAGAAAATGAGTTTATTATAAAAATAAGAACCACAATCTAAGTGGTATTATTATCCTTAAAACTACAGGAAAGTAAACTGATCCAGGCTTTAAGCCCGGTCAGCTGCATTATATTTTTTAATTTAGAATACAAGTCCGAGGTCTTCGAGCTTCTTTCTTGCCCCATCGT
>CAZCKG010000350.1:0-3019 GCA_964498825.1 uncultured Methanosarcinales archaeon | reverse complement strand
AGGCTGCTCACCTATTACTTCACAAATAATTGCTCTTTTAAACTTTGTCTTTTCACATACAGGACTCAAAGCCTTAAAGTGTGAAAGCATAAACAAAAAGGAAGATTTCCAAGAGACCAGGTGTATAAGTTTATAATGACACGGAAATTCCGGAAAACTCCTTAAAAATATGCTTTATTCATAACTTATATTCAATTTTTGGAACTTTGCTTGAGTTTCCGCAATCTGAACTGTAGAAAGCAACGTAATTGTTGTTTTCACTTCTAGCTTTAATCAGGAAACCCGTGTTTGGATACTTCTCGTTAACATACTCCTTTACAAGGTCAGTTACATTGAATTCACAGAATTCTTTGCTTGCTAAGGTACTGGCTTTTAGAGTTAAACTGGCATATGGAGTGCTTCCCTGTAAAACCCCGTTTTTATCATACCAATCTCCTCCTTCATTTTTCCAGGCAATACCGTTATCTCTTTTATTCCAGCTCACATAACTGGGACTCCAGGAAGAAGCAGGTCTGTAAATTTCGATAACAGTATCATTTAGCCTCGAATTGGATGGATAATACCACCAGAGAGATAAGGTAGAGTTGCTGATTTCATCTTCACTTGTGTATTCGTTCATATTAAACCATATCAGGTCTCTGAAACTGCCGGAACTGCTTGTTCCTCCAACACTAAGATATGAGTTTTTCTGAAAAACACTATTAGGGGAAAATTCACAAAGGCGGTTGTCATACACCTTTCCAGAAAGATCCATAGAGTTGCCATTCTCTATCACACTTATGCTTATAGTCTCCGAATCACTGGAACTACCATCACTTACTTTAAAAGTTATTTTGTAAGTCCCTTTCTGTCCAGCAGTTGGACTCCAGCTGAAGAATCCTGATTTGTTGTCCAAAGTTGCATTTGTGGGAAGTCCTGAGGCGGAGTAAGTGAGGCTGTTACCGTCAGTGTCAGAAGCCTTTACAGTAAAATTGAGATTTTCTCCTATTATTACTGTAGCATTCAAAATGGGAGCAATTACCGGAGCATTATTGTTTGATGTATTAGATTTCGATGCATAAATTGTATTTCCATATCTTCCGATATTGATCCTGTCCCCATTGTCTTCAGGTTCATTTGAATAATCAGAAGAAAGATAACCTGCATCAATGCAACGGGAGCTCACTCTATCTTTAACCCAAGTTTTTCCATTCCAGCGGCCTGAAGTAGATTGCAAGTGGTAGTCATGGTTTTTCTGGTCTGCAAAAAGTGGGTTTACGTAAATATCTGTTGTCGATGTACAGTTTTTATATTTGCCTGCTATATTGTTGTAAAGGCAATTATTTTGCAGAATAAAGGAATGTGTTTCAGGCAATTTATTGATCACTCCATATCCCCCACTTGAGTCTTTTTTGCATTTTAGAGTGTTTGCGATAATATTGTTACGGACAGTTGTCTTGTATCCTGTACCTGTAGGTGAAAGGCTGGGCTGAACTTCATATGTAGGATAAATGTGAGTACCTGTAGGATACATGCTAATAATTGCAGCATGATATACACTGTCAAAGACATTGTTTTCGATGAGAGTGTCGTAAAATCCACTGGTTAGAATTCCTCCTACCCAGTCAATACTGGGATTCGTACCGGTTCTGTAAAAGGTATTATGGTGAATGTGGACATTCTGTGCTTCTTCCTTGGAATAAGAATCTGACCAGCCTATAAGCCACATCCCAGGCCCGTAAGTGTTATTGATGGTATTATTATATACCTCTACATCATTAACGACACCTGTTGTTTTTTCAATTAGAATTCCAGAGCCGCCTGCACTCCAGTGATAAAAGGAATTGATTTCATTATCATGAAATTTTACATGGTTTGAGTTTGCTACTCTGAGACCACTATTGGTCCTGCATGTTATTTTGTTTTTCCAGGCTTCTATATTCTGACAATCAATAGCGTAAAAACCATCGTGTCCCAGTTTAGAGATTCTGTTATTATAAAACTGAATATTTTCACTGTTTTTGATCCTTAGCCCGTCTCCATGTCCATCGTGCATATACATATTGTATACACTTACATTATTACAACGAATTAGATAAATTATATTGTAATATCCTTTACCCCTAGAAATTTTAGAGTTTCCATCGTGATTTACATTAACTTCGAAACCTCTTATTACAATATTATTATTTCCTGAACTGCTCATCTGCCGGATAAGAGGTTTCATCGTACTCCAGCCCGCATTGTCGACCAGCTTGATCACAGCAGTAGAGTCTCCTTCAAAAGTCGTATTACTGCCAATTAATAGAGTGTTGTCAATAACATAGGTAAAAGGTCCTTTAAGGTGCACAGTTGTGTAACCTGAATTTTCTGCAACAAACTTTAAAGCCTGATTAATCTGTACGTGGTCGTCTTTTCCATCGCAGTTAAAATCCCCACTCCCATCTCCTGCAACATAAACGATCGGTGCTGGACTTCTGCATGAAATAGCAGGAACACCTGCAAGAATAAGGCAACTTAATAGGAAGAAGATGCTTAATTTTCTTTTTAACATCGCATCACCCGACGGTAATCATCATCAAATTTGTCAGTACTTGCTGTAGGCAAGATGTAACTGATTGACATGCCAAATAAAATAGCGAAGAAGAGGAACAAAAATAATAAAAAAAGGACATACCATTGTGGAAACCCGAGAAACATAGTGATAAATACGCCTGAATAGTATAAAAAAATTTTGAGAGTGTTTGTTTTTAAATTATGATTTTCATATTCTAAGTGCTCATAATAAATATTGCAGTAATATAGGACTTTAAGTCGCGGTCTGGAATTCAACCATTTCTACAATTAGATCAAGGCTGTCTTAAATTATTTCTACAATGGGATCAAAGACGGTTTTAAAGTCACTTCGCTATTTTTAATATCAACATATAGAAACCTCAAAAACAGATTTGTAAAAATCTTCAATTAACTAATTGCAAGAAGAGAAGTAAGAATCGAAAAATGTATCATATCCTTAAGTTCAAATCAATGGAGATTTGTT
>CAZCKG010000349.1:0-3030 GCA_964498825.1 uncultured Methanosarcinales archaeon | reverse complement strand
TGCAACTCTTGGGAGCGCTTCACAGAAATCCGGGAGTCGAGATTTCGGAAGGAAAAGGCTTTCGTATGGGGGCGGGGGGAGTAACGAGATACGTTTACTTTTTCAGGACGGTACTTCTCTATCCATTCCACAGTTTCTCGGAAATCGTCATCGGTCTCATCGCAAAAGCCTACGATTATATCTGTGAAAAGGGAGAGGTCTTCGAAACGGGCTCGGAATTTCGTAATGATCGTATCCACTGCATCCATCCTGTGCAGTCGGTTCATTTTCTTCAGCACTGAATGAGAGGCTGACTGGATTGGAAGATGGAGAAGCTTGAAGATTTTGTCGGAATCAAAAGCGTTCACAAGGTCATCAAGAATTGGAAGGACTGAAAAAGGGTTCATCATTCCGACTCTGACCTTAAAATCGCCAGGGATTTCCGAAATCATGTGCAAGAGTTCCGGAAGTTTGAAACCTGTATCCATTCCGTACTGGCTGTCGTCCTGTGACGTGAGCCAGATTTCCCTGCATCCTTCTGCAACTGCAGAACGGATATCTTCAATGATTTCTTCAGGCGGGAAAGATCTGAGTTTGCCTCTTGCATTTCTTACAATACAGTAGGAACAGGCGAAGTTACAGCCCTGGGAGATCTGGCAGATATGAATATTGGGGTTTGTGCGCTCACGAGGGACGTTAAGAAAGCCAAGGGGCTCAGAACTTCGGATCTCAAGGCGTTCTCCTCCGGAAAGCCCCTGCTTTTTTCTCTGTTCGATTAAGGAAAGAAGATCTCCAAGACGGGAAACCGCATTTACGCCCAGGATATGGGCTTCCGGATTTGCGTGCAGGATATCTTCAAGCTGGACTTCGGGCATGCAGCCTGAAACTATCACTTCTACATTCCTCTCTCCCATGATACGGATTTTGTAGAGAATCTTTTGTTCTGTTGTGTATTTTACCGTACAGGAGTTGCAGATATAGATTTCTGCCTGGTTGGCATTGTGAGGATCAAGCAGCTCGTGCCCCAGCCTCTCTACACTGGCCTTCATGATCTCGGCTGATGCCTGGCTTGCTGAACAGCCAAAACTTTCAAGATAAACCTTCATATTTTGACTCTAAATTTTTTATTTGAATTTATGATACTAAGTCTTGCAGTTGAAATCTTGTAGCTTGAATTGTTCTTCTTAAAAATTATTTTTCAAAAAAGATAATAGATAGATAAACGAAATAATAAAAGGATTTAGAGGTAGAGAGGAGTCTCCCGCTTATCCTTTATATATATACTGTCTGTGAACCTGACAGCTCCGGACGCACCCATGGAAATTGTGTGCACTCTGGCATCTCCGCCACCGAAGAGATGGGTTTCTCGCAGGAAATGGCCCGGAGTTACAGCTGTTGCTGAGAAGATGACATCTTTGCCTGGAACAAGTTTGTCGGTGTCGAGGACATCGTTAAGGTTCTGCAGGGTAATCCCCATTTTTTCAAGCCTTGGCATTTTTTCTTCGATTTCTTCATCGACCTTGTCTTGGCTTTTTCCGTTTGCGACCGTTGGCAGAACAAGCCTTGCAATGATTTTTCCACCAAGAATCTTTATTGCAGCAGCTGTCAGGACAGCTTCTCCCGAGCCTCCTGCACCCATTACCATATGAATGCCTGACCCACGGACTGCAGTTGCAACGCCTGGCATAAGATCTCCGTCAGTGATCAGCCTTACGCGGGCTCCCGCTTCCCGAATCTCGGTTATCTTCTGGGCATGCCTTGGCCTGTCAAGAATGACAACAACAAGCTCTTCAATATTTCTTCCAAGAGCCTTTGCAACGATTTCGAGATTGTGCTTGACAGGTGCATCCAGATCGATTTTTTCATCCGGATGATCCATTTCATAGCGCACAACATCCGGCCCCACAACTATTTTGTCCATATAGATATCGGGACCGTGGAAAATTCCGCCTCTTTCAGCCATTGCCATAACGGCAACCGAACCAGGACAACCGTCAGCAGTAAGGTTTGTTCCTTCAAGGGGATCGACTGCTATGTCTACTTCAAGATCTCCTATGCCTGTTCCGACCTGCTCCCCTATGTAGAGCATGGGAGCTTCATCCCTTTCTCCTTCTCCTATTTTGATTATACCCTTCATATCAAGCTTGTTCAGCATTCTTCTCATGGCGGCTACAGCTACCTGATCTGCAAAATGTTTATCTCCGCGCCCCATTTGATAGGCTGCGGCAATGGCAGCAGCTTCAGTTACCTGAATAAGTCTGGGTAACAGCTCACACTCAAGAGGTCCTGCACATTCAATCATTTCTTCTACGGTCTTTGGGTGAGGTATAACAATCAACTCCCGTTATTGCTTCCTGATTACTAGATTTTTCCGGCTATTTCCTCTGCCTGTTTTATAATTTTGTCTATTTATGTGCTCTCTTAACACAATAGTATATTAATGAATCTATCGGCCGCATTGGAGACAGATTTTTATCTTATAAAACGCTTATCGCAGAAAGTTCTACAAACAAAACAACTTCAAATACATTTTAAGTTTAAATATTAAGTTAAAAATACAATAAACTCACTAAAAAGGTTTTGCTTTTAAATTTAATGACCTGGAAAGCATGGATTAAAAAATAGCTTAAAAACAAAACTTCGACTCAATGTCCTTCTATTAACCTGTTCAGGGAGAAATACACGTGAAAATTCACTGCCTCCAGCACCTTAAGAACGAAAACCTGGGAAGCATAGGAACCTGGATTTCCCAGAAAGAGCACACCCTTACGAAGACTCTGCTTTATGAGAAAGCTCATTTCCCCGAGCCCGAGGAATTTGACCTTCTTTTGATAATGGGCGGTACAATGAGCGTTTATCAGGAAGAAGAATATTCCTGGCTAAAGCCTGAAAAGGAATTTGTACGGAAAGTTCTGGAATCAGGCAAACCCATACTTGGAAGCTGTTTTGGGGCGCAGCTGATTGCCGACGTACTTGGGGGAAAAGTGACAAAAAATCAGTTTAAAGAAATTGGGTGGCATAAAGTCAGATCCATAAAAGGTAAAAATCTCA
>CAZCKG010000348.1:0-3034 GCA_964498825.1 uncultured Methanosarcinales archaeon | reverse complement strand
TTGCAGAACCTGAAAACTGGATAAGGGTCAATTCGGGTATGACGGCATTTGTGGACGATTTCGATGATTACGATATAGACATCACCCCTTATGTGAAGAGTACTGATGAACTCGAGAAATTAAAAGCAAGGGTTGTAATCATTACTGATTCAAACGAAAATACCGAAAAGAAAAAAGCATGGATAGATTTCGTGGGAGTTCACATAGAGTGAAAATAGACGCATAGAAAAGAAGAATCAGCAAAAGGGGAGACGGGAGAAATGAAAGGGTTTAAGAAGGTTGAACTCAAACCGGAGCTTGATTCTTTTTTCCAACTGGAATCTGCATCATCAACAGTCTTGGCCACTGTTTTGCTTCTTGGGATAATATTTTCAGTTATCGCCATTGTTCATCTAGAATATACACCGGAATGGAAAAACGACTACGAGCATTCCCATATGACCAACATGTGGGAAGATATGACAGAACTTAAATCAAAAATAGACATGACTACAGTACTTCTTGCGTCATACCCTAACTCCTCCACCTCAAAAGTTACGACAACAACATCCCTTCACACTAGAGAACCGGAGACACCTTTTATTAGCTCTACAAACTCTATTGGAACTCTTTCATTAAACAACGACCGATGTAAAATGATAATTATTCTGGCAAATAAAAACGCAACAGAAAACGCAACAGGAAACGCAACGGTCATCAACTGTGGCACAATTATGTATAATTCAAATAATAACTATTATACGGACCAGACCTTCAAGTACGAAAACGGAGCTTTAATTCTAGAACAAAACGAAAAGGCAATGATGAAACTTTACCCTTCAATCCGGGTCTCTGAAGTATCTTCTGGGAATTACATCTTTCTTATTAACGCTGTAGAGATCCAGGGTGCGGCAAATACTATTTCATCAAACTTAGATGGTTCTATTCTTCTGAAAGGGAAATCTTTTGAAACTCTTTACGATAATTATACTTCAGGAAACGAGGAAGCTTTCCTGTTAACAGTATATACGGATCATCCTGATGCCTGGAAGATTTATCTTAATGAAACAATGACAGGAGCAGGGCTAAAAGCAGATAAAGATTATGCTCTTGACTGTATTGGAAGTAATTACGTAACTTGCGTATTTCCAGAAAAAGGGAGTAGTAAAAGCCTCAAAAGGCTTTACGTTGGAAAGGCCACAATTAATGCAGAATTGGGAATCGGATTAAGCAGCTTTGTGGAATCAAAATTAAATTCGGAATAATAGAGTAAAATATACTTTCGAATAGACTTTTATAATTACTTTACAAGAAATGTATTTTCGTACTTTCTAACCGACAAACACTATAAAAAAGTATAATCTGTACTGAAAAAAACACAATAACTGCTAGAATATAATTTTATAAATTACGCGATGTCTGCTATGAACATTAGAAAGAACAAAAGCAAGGAAAAGGTCGGAAAGAGCCTCTTCAGCTCGGAATCAGGAACAGCCACAGTCATTGCGACAGTACTGCTGCTATGCATTATATTTACTGCATTTGCATTGATAAGGGTTGAATATGTTCCGGAATGGAAAATTGATGCCGAAAAATCACACATGAATGACGTCCAGAAAGACATGATAGAACTGAAATCAACGGCAGATATATTGTCCCTTCTTATGGCTTCAGACTCAAATTTCTCAGCCTCAGGACTTCCAATAACTATTCCATTTATTATGGGTGGAGGAGAAATTCCTATTCTTGAGCCTTCAAAATCAAGCGGGACGCTTTCAGTAAACATGGAACGCTGTAAAATGACCATAATTCCCAAAAGAATTTCGGTTTCAGATTCTTTCAAAGTAAAAGAAGACATTACAAAAATAGAATGTGGAGGAATCACTTATCGTTCGGACAATAGAGAATACCTTGACCAAGTCTTAAGGTATGAAAATGGAGCTCTGATCCTTTCCCAGGGCGAAAAATCAGTGATGAAGGAATTTCCCTCTTTTAATATAGAGAAAACCAGCGAAAATAACTATACAGTTTCGATCCAGGCAATTAAAATAAGAGGAGAACCTGATGCAGTTTCCTCCAGTACCGATGTTTCGTTAAGACTGGCAGGAATTAGCAACAACACTACTTATAACAGCAATGATACAGGAGATATTGCTTCATTCTACGGCACCATTATTACTGAATATCCAGATGCCTGGATATCTTATCTCAACGAAACCGCAAAAAATGCAGGACTTAACTATAGCACAGACTATGACCTTGATAAACCAAGTTCCAATTGCTTATATTTCAATTTTATGTCCACAAGTAATAAAACACTTCAGAGCCTTAATATAAGCGAACTCGTTATTCAGGCAGATCTGGGAGTTGGACTCAGATCGAACAGTGAGGATGGAAATACAGAAGACAAAGAATGAAGCTGGTCGAGTGGTATTATTTTGGCATGCTTACAGGGGCCAGTAGCGTAACTTCGATATCTTCTGATAGTACTAACCTATATGTGTTAATTAATTGTAATGAAACCATCTGCTTTTAGAAAAAGTCAATAATCAAAGTTGAGTTCATACAGGGAGATTACAGTAGGTACGTTCTATATCGATTACCTTGAAGTTTCTCTGACTAACGGAAAAGAAAAAAGCATATGGACACATATGTTTTCCATATACTCAAAAAGCGAGAAAACCGATTCATATGCCCGAAAAATATACCACTCCTTATCCTGCAAAAAGAATATACTCAGACGACAGATCTGAAGATATTGAAGTGCTGCTTGCAAAGGAATGCCCTGTTAAACTTTTTCTCAATGGAAAACTCTTTACGACACTTTTTGCCTCCCCGCTCGAACTTAAAGAACTTGCGGTCGGCCACCTGATTACAGAAGGCATTTTCAGTTTCAGGGAAATCGAAAATATTGAAGTAGAAGGCAGTACTGTTCGTGTCCGGACTCGAAAGGAGAGCCAGGAGATCTATGCAGAAACCTCTGGAGAAGTCGGAGAAGTTGAAGAAGTTGAAGAAGTTGAAGAAGTTGAAGAAGTTGAAGAAGTTGAAGAAGTTG
>CAZCKG010000347.1:0-3034 GCA_964498825.1 uncultured Methanosarcinales archaeon | reverse complement strand
GCATTATCCTGAATACTTGTCCGGTTTCCAATTTTTATTTTATTTCTATCCCCCCGAATAGCAGCACCAAACCACAAGCTTGAAAAATCTCCTACTTCAACATCTACTATCACATCAGCAGAATCTGCAATAAAAACAGTATCTGAAATTTTTGGTTTTTTACCTTTAAAACTCATTATCATGATAGCTCTCCTTCTGGTCTCAAGAGTGTATTTTCAGCAATATTTTCAGATCTTTTCTATTTTTGTGGTCAGATCAAGAGGTTTTGCGTAATAAGGAGCACTTATGACAATTATATCCACAAAAGGAGCGTATTCAGGAATTCTTTTCTCTCCAATACCCCCAACTGCAAGTTCAAGTTTGGGATTTAGTTGCCTAAGTTCGGGTCCTATCTTTTTCAATTCCTCAGGAGAAAGATGATCAAGAAGCATTATGTCTACTATTGTTGCGTATTTGAAGGCTTCCTCTCTGGATCTTGGTTCGATTTCTATTTTCTTCATAGCCTTGAGTTTTCCCAACTCGCCAACAACTTCTAAATGATTCTGACTTATCTGAATAGAATCTCTAAGGGAGTTACTGTGGATTTCTCCCCCTCCTGCTTTGACGGCTTTAAGCTCAAACCTTCTGACCCCCGGGTGGGGTTTTCGGGTTGTTGCAATGATAAGGTCAGGATTTTCTTTTCTTCCCGTATTCACAATAGAGGCTGTTTTTCCTGCAATAGCACACATAAGTGAGAGAAATGTCTGAGAAACTCTCCATAACCTGAACAGAAGTTTCAAATCACCTTCAGCCTCCAGAATTTTGTCTCCTGGACTGAATTTTCGTCCGTCTTCGAGGAAATTAAGAACTTTTACACCTTTTTTTTCATAATATTCGGCCAGTTCACCTGCGCAGGCGCAAACTCGTGCTTCCCTGGAAAAAATTCTTAAGTTGCCTTGCCCTCCTATCTCCAGCAATTCAACACTTTCATCTTCATAAGGGCAATCTTCGTAAAAGTACAATTCAAATAAGTCTATCATATATATCTCCTGAGTTCATATTTTAATTAACTTTTATATTGCTGGCCTATCCAGAAAAAATAGGATTAATAAAATGGGGATAGAGTAAACAGAGACTTGAGATTAAACCTGTAGTCAGACATGGATTTTCCTTACTTTGTGTCGTGTCAGGATACCGGAAGAAGGTCTGTGAAAAGATCTGTTAGGTCTTGCTTCCTTAAACCTCATGCCATAAAAACGAGAGTAAAAATTATCGGCTTCCTTTTCCAAGTCAATTTTGAGTTTTCCGGGATATAGTTTTTCTGCTATATACATAAGACCCAGTATCCAGCGAGGATTTCCAAAATCCCAGGAAGGGGGAACCGCATAAACTCGCTGAGATTTTACAGCATTTGCATATATTCCATATTTCTCGCATAGATCATAGAACTCAGGAAGAGGGCACGAAAGTGAGCCGGATATAAAGATAATATCTGGATTATATTCATTAATGAAAGAAGGAGACACATTTACACCCGGCTTGCCTTCTTTTTTAAGGTGTTTATTGATGCTAACGCCGCCGGAAAATGTTACCAAATTATTCTCCATTCTTTCAGCGTTCAGGGCAAAGAGAGGAGAGCCCATACAGTAATATACCCTATTTCCATTGTTATTTACTGTAAGACTATTGACAATTTGAAGGCGTTTACGAATGAAAGAAATAAGTTCTTCTCCTTTTTTAGGTACATTCGCTTTGTTAGCAATAATCTTGATAAAATCCAGATAAGAGTACGGTTGTTGCGTCATACTATTTATGTTCATGAGATTATTAGCATCGGAAACCTCTCTCCATACATCTATTAATTTATTGTCCATCCAGAAATCTACTAGCTTATCATCCATTATCCCAAGACTTGTAAGTACTGAATGGACCATGCGAAAAGTTTGAATTATTTCGTAACCATCTAAAAAGTCCACTTTCCTAAAACTTTGATTGATTGTAGTTCCCTCTACTGGAACACTGCTGCCACAACTGCACTTATAACGGACTTTTACAAGTCTTGAACCCATGTATTCTTGAAACTCCCTCTCAATCAAAAGATCTCCACATTTAGAACAATAAGTGTGCAATAATTTAGTCCCTGGAGAGTTCAAGAGATAGACGAAGTCTAAATGCTTCCGCAAGTCAGCACATAATTTTTCTGCTTCCCCTATTGAAGGTTCAAGCTTAATAGAGGCGTAACCAAATGGAAGAAATCTCATTACATGCAGAGGAATAGACGGAGAAATATCAGAAATAGCTTCTGCGACTTTTAGTATATCATCTTTATTTTCTCTTGAAAAAATCGCTGAAGTTTCAACATGTATTCCCATCTGAACCAGTCTGGAAATATTACGAAAAACAGGAGTAGAAGAGGATGCTCCGCATTTCATATAACTCCAGTCAGAGTGACCCTTAATACCAACGTTCATGAAGTCAACATATTTTCCGAGGTCTTCCAAAGTTCCTTCTGTAAAATAGCAATTAGTGGAGCAGCCTACAAGTAAACCTTTGTCTTTTGCCTGCATCGCAAGATCCCTGAAAAGATAATAATTTGCAGCAGGTTCATTTAATGTAGAAACTACACCCAAACACTCCTGTTCCAGGGCTTTTTTTATGACCTGAGATGGACTGAGGGCTGACTGGTTAAGAGGCTTACTTGATGCCAACACCCTGGACATGCAACCTGAACACTGAAAATTGCATCCTGTACTGAAAATCTGGAGGAATTTACCAGAAGGATAATAATGAAGTACAGGAATTGCTTCTGTCGAAATAGGATATGCGCCTAGATATCCCATGTAAGGGTATTGGACTATGCTGTCACCAGCACAAATATAGGTACCACATCTACCCATACTGTATTCCCCGATTTCACACCCGATTTCACAGATATTACATCGCATTTTTACCTCTTTTGCTTATAATCACCTAGAGGCCGCATATTTTTGATTTTTTAATAGGGAATATTGTCTGCTTCAAATTGTACATATCCTGAAATTTTCCAAATAGAAGC
>CAZCKG010000346.1:0-3058 GCA_964498825.1 uncultured Methanosarcinales archaeon | reverse complement strand
GCTCCTGTATAGGGAATGTTGAGCTGTTCAAGCAAAGCAGGAACATGAAGCTCTTTAGTGGGATCATTGTAAAAACCTTCATCACAGAGGTTTAGCACAAGATCAATTTTTCCTGCCTTTTTCTTCAAATCATCAATCAAGGTTTCATGCTTATCAAAGAAGGTGAATTTCAGGCAGGAAATTTCTGCAAGCGCCTTTTTCATTCTTTCAAGAGTATCGAAATCGTCATCATCAAAAACGCATGCCGGTTTTACCAGGTCTTCTTTCCTTGGGTCCCCCAGCACAACTGCAATGTTCAAAGGCTTTTTACTCGCAGCTGCCAGAAGAGAAGAAGGCCAGGCTTTTTCAACAGAAGCTGAAAGCAGAATCCTCTGTTCCATCATACCTGCATCCTGAGTACCTGAAGATACTGGACTGAAGGTTGTATGAAAAGTGGGACTGCTAAATCCTGAAGCTGTAAGGAGTTCAAAAAGACTTTCTTTGTTGTATAATCTTTCTGCATAGAACTGGTCTGCAATTATTCCCCTGTCAATTCGGTTTATAACTTCCCTGCAAATTAGCCTCTCTCCATCTGAGGAAAGAGCTCTTTCTCTACAAACAAAATATTTTCTGTCCAGCCATTCCCATGATCTCGGCTGGAAATTCTTTTTCATATAATCCCCATCTACAGCATCAATGAAAATTTTGCCCCCCGGCTTTAATACTCTGAATATTTCTTCAAGAATTTTTCGATCTTGAAGGGAAGAATCAAAATAACCAAAACTGTTGCCCATGATAGTAACCACATCAAAGGTATCAGGAGGATAGGGGAGTTTTCTTGCATCTCCTTCTCTAAACCTGACCTGCAGGTTTTCTTTCTGTGCTCTGGTTCTGGCTTTTCTGATTAGGTACTGAGACCTGTCGTACCCCTCAATATTCAAAAACCCCCGTCTTGCAAGCTCAAGTACATGTCTACCCTGTCCACAACAGAGATCAAGGACTTTTTCTTCCTGAGCAAGCCCCAAGATGGAGACAATTAGATCGACCTCTTTCTTGGTAACCTCCATATCATCAAGAAGATCGGCATCAGTCTTAAGATATAGAGAGTTAAAAAGAGTCTGCCACCAGTCGGACCGGACATGAGTTTCAAGGTCCTCAACAGGCCCGAGGGTGTTCTTCTGTACGGTACCTTTAGCGCGTTTGCGCCTGGTATTTGAATCAGTATTATTCTGGGTCATGATCTTATATCTTCCAGAAAAAAATGTATGTGCTAACAGTATATCAAGTTTATCAGAGGGTAGGGGAGTCTTTATATACTCATAGACAAAAAGGATAAATGAATAGAAGAGACAAAAACGTTTGAAAATTGATTTCAGGGAATTGTGGCTTTTTATATTAATATCTACGACAATTTATTGCTTTTTAGAGATAAAGAAAAACAAAATAAATAATAGCGTCTAAAAGTGTTATTAAAAATCCAATTCTGGAAAATTCAATAAATGAAAGAGTTTCCCCTTCTTTTTCAGCATTCTGAATGATTATAACATTGCTTGCAGCGCCCAGAATTAATAGATTCCCCGCAATTGTACTTCCCGCAGCAAGAGCCATCAACTGCCCTTGAGAAACTGCACTTCCCATGGCCGGCAGGTAGAGCGCAACAAAAGGAACATTTGAGATAAGTTGACTGAGCCCGATACTGAGAGCCAGGATCATTGGTACAGAACCTAATTGCGGGGACAGCCTGTTAAGAAATCCCTGACATGTTCCGGAAATCCATACGCTTTCCATCAGGACAAACATTGAAACAAAAAAAACAAGAGTTGTCCAATCAATATTTTTTAAAATTTCAATACGTCTCCGGCTCAGAAGCAGCACAGGAGATGCAGATATAAGGGCAAGCCAGCTAAGATTGAAGTTCCAAGCAGGCAGAAACTCAACAAGAAAGATTTTACAGGCTATAAGAAATAACATAAGAGAAAGAGCTATTTTTGAAAGCCTTGCAAGCTCAGGATCGGTTATGACTTCCTCTGAGTGGATCAGGGTCGATTTCCCAAAATCTCGTCGAAAGAACAATTTGAGCATAGCATAAGCAACGATAAGGCATATAATAGTTGGCAAAGCGAGCGAACGCAAAAAAGTTACAAACGGAGCTTCCAGATTTCCATCAATTGCTATAAGAAGGTTCTGGGGATTTCCTATAGGACTCATAACACTTCCCGTCGTTACTCCGAAAGCCAGGGAAAAGAGCATGAGCTTTGGGGAAACCCCGTATTTCCGGGAAAACTGAAGAACAAGTGGAGTGCCCATGATAGCCAGAGTGTCGTTCATAAGTACAGCCGAAAGAAGTCCTGTTGAGAAAAGCACGAGCAAAACAAGTTGATCCGTATTTCTGGCCCTAGAAACTATCCTGCTCCCGAGCCAGGTAAGATACCCGCTCCTGTTCAATGCCTCTCCAACGCAAAAAGCCCCAAAAAGAAAGAGAAGAACATCAATATTGATTGCTTCAAGAGCTTTTTCAGGTGAAATTTCCCCGGATAGTAGCACCAATGAAGCTCCAAGAGTCATAATCTGCCAGATCTTAAGCTTTAAAGACCCTATCTGCCGGAGAGCGGTGAATGCAAAGACTCCCAGCAGGATAAGTACTGAGAGATCAGGCAAAGATGAAAAAAAAGATGCAAAAAATTCTGCTGACATATGCCCACAAACCTTCAGATATAAATTTAGAATGTAATATTTCTAATGTGATATATACATAAGTATAAAATGTCTGCGCCTGTAAGAGTAATTCCAAAAAAGAATCTTCCGGGAATAAGGAAAGTAAAAAACCTTAACCAATAATGAAGGGCGTTTGAGAAAAATGAAAATTTGGTTTCCTTTTTCTGCAACTATTCTTAGAGAAGACGATATCTACCTTTCAATCTGTCCGGAAGCAGATATAATTTGTAAGGGAGAGACCGTTGAGGAAGCTATTGAAAACCTGAAAAAAGAGGTCGAAAAATTTCTGGGAGAAGAACTGCCCCTGGGATTTTCGAAAATTGTGTATTATTGAAGCATGCAATTTCGGATTATTAAGGAAAAA
>CAZCKG010000345.1:0-3063 GCA_964498825.1 uncultured Methanosarcinales archaeon | reverse complement strand
AAGAGAGGAATTTTATGATTCC
The DNA here is from genome assembly GCA_964498825.1 of uncultured Methanosarcinales archaeon. Classification (GTDB taxonomy): domain Archaea; phylum Halobacteriota; class Methanosarcinia; order Methanosarcinales; family Methanosarcinaceae; genus Methanosarcina. Next base: position 3,041 of record CAZCKG010000345.1, on the reverse strand, counting down.
TCAACTGTGCCGTTGCATGAGACCTGCCAATTTTTAATCTTCTTTACGCTGACTTTTATTGTTTTCGAAAGCTCGACAGCGTCGGCTTCCATCAGGGCTTCTATGCTTTTTATGCCTGCTTCCTCGAGTTTTCCTACAGTGGCTTTCCCTACGCCTTGAATGTCCTTTATTGACTTCGGTCGTTCCTTTTTCGGCTGCTGGTTCTGCTCTTCCTTCTGGGCCTTTTGCCATTCTATAAAATTGCACTCCGGACAGCCCAGATCCCAGGCTCTTTTCCCGGCATTGATTATGCGGATGTGGTGCAGTCCGTGCTCCTGGCAGAGCTTATCGGTAACTATTATCTGCCCGCTCTTTGGCAGAGGCAGGGAAAAAGTACAGTTCGGGTAATTATTACAGCCTATGAAACGGCTTCCTCTTTTCGAGCGCCGGATCATAAGTTCGTTTCCGCATAAAGAGCAGTTACCTATTATTTTGTCTTCCCTGAGGCCTGCCTGGAGGGATTCTATAACCTTTTCACGATTTTTCTCAAGTTCAGAGAAAACCTGCTTCAGCATCTCTCTCGATTCTTCAAGCACGGAAGCTTCTTTAATTTTGCCTTCTGCTATGCGATCCATATTTTCTTCAAGAAGCTTTGTCATATCCGGTTTTGTAATAGTTTGAGAATATTTCTCAAGGGTCTCCACGACTGCAAAAGAGGTGTTTGTGGGCTGTACCGGATTTCCATGAATGTAGGCCCTTGAATAGAGCTTGCTGATTATTTCGTGTCTTGTTGCTTTTGTCCCGAGCCCCAATTCTTCCATTATGTTAATGAGCCTTCCCTGACCGTAACGTCCAGGTGGTTGCGTTTCTTTGTCCAGCATCTCTTTCTTTATAACCTTCAAAGAATCTCCTTCCCTGAGTTCGGGAAACAGCCTGTCTTCAGGGGCATTGTAGGGATAATACCATCTCCAGCCAGGTTCAACCAGCCGTGCTCCGTTTGCTCTGAATTCTTCCCCCTCTATGTCAAGTTTCAAACGCATGGTTTCCCATTCGCTTGGGCCGGAAAAGGTTGCAAAAAAGCGCCTGACAACAAGTTCGTAAACCTTCCACTCTTCCTCTTTTAAGTCAGCTTCTTTTGCGAGAGAGGCCGGAAAAATAGGAGGATGGTCAGTGGTTTCTTTTTTCCCCCGCGTAGGGACGAGTTCTGTTTTTTCAAGCAAGGCGTTTGCGTATTCTTTAAAGGGCCCTTCTTTGAAAATTTCTATCTGGGCTCTCAGGTCCAGGGTATCGGGATAAACTGTGTTATCTGTCCTGGGATATGAAATGTAACCGTTTGTATAGAGAGATTCAGCTATACGCATCGCATTAGCCGGACTGAGCCCTATTGCGTTTGCTGCGCTGATAAAGCCTGTAGTATTAAATGGAGTAGGGGGCTGGTCAGTTTTTTTCCCTTTTTCTATCTCCTTTAATTCGGCTTTTTTCCCCAGTTTTTTGAACACTTTTTCTGCTTCTTCTTTATCCAGGAAGCGGCGGGTTGAATGCTGGGCTGAGAAAGTTTCCTTTCCTGCGGTTTCAAGTTCTGCGTGGATCTCCCAGTAAGGAGTTGGGACAAAAACGTTTCTTTCCTTTTCCCTGTCAACTATAAGCGAAAGAGTAGGAGACTGCACTCTTCCAACGGAAAGGAACATTTTCCCAAGCCTGCCTGCTGCAAGGGAAAGGTAACGGGTAAGGGCTGCGCCCCATACAAGATCAATGACCTGCCTGGAATGGCCGGCATCTGCAAGGTTGAAATCAACATCAGTTGGATTTGAAAATGCAACTTCTATAGCTTTTGGGGTTATCGCACTGTAGCGGACTCTGTCAAAAAAAGCATCGGGATTTGCCTTTTTTATAATATTGAGAGCTTCGACTCCTATAAGCTCTCCTTCCCGGTCATAGTCAGTGGCAATGGTGACCCTGTTTGCTTCTTTTCCAAGAGTTTTAAGGGCAGTTACAATCTTCCGGTTGATGGGCGTTGTTATTATCTCAGCATCTATCAGGGCTTCAGCTTCAACTTTCTGCCAGTTATTGTACTCTTTTGGAAAATCGATTCCCACAATATGACCTGAGAGCCCAATAACTGCAGTTTCCTGTTTATCCTCCCCTGACCCCATATCATACAGATATACGTCCACTCCGCTGACTCTGTCCTTTTTTGGATTTTTTGGAGCCAGAATCGCAGCTATCCTCCTAGCTGCTATATTTTTTTCCGTTACAATAAGGTGCATTTAAAACTCCGATAAATTTTTTCCTAATTTTGTGGAGGAATACTGACATACCCGCATTCCTGTTAGTCTAAGCCTAAGCCTGGCTCTTATTTCTTGAAGTTTCTTTTTGCGATATAAATTTTTGGATCAAATTCTAAGATATACTGTCGTCCGTAACTAAAATTAGATTCAGATGTCTTTGTTCCGCCTTAATTATCTAACTTGGTCAGAAGCCTTTAACCTATCTTTACCCGCCTTTTTTATAATTCTACTGCCATTATTTACTGCAATTATTTTCACAATTTTCAATCAATCCGAAAACGGCCTCTACAGCTTCCCGGGGGCTTTCTGCTCTGTGAACGCCTTCTATTTCCCATTTTGATTCAAGCGTAACCACAGGTTTTTCCATCTTCAGGCCGAGCGCTATTTCCGAAAGGGTTCCGTACTCCCCGTCAACTGCAATTAAAGCATCCGAAGACTGAGCTATAAGAACATTTCTGGCGTGCCCCATGCCGCTGAGGACTACGATATCTATCCAGGGATTTGCTTCTTCTCTGAGTTTTCCGGGCAAAATTCCCAGGGTTACTCCTCCTTCCTGCTTTGCGCCATATGCTGCAGCTTCCATAACGCCTCCAAGGCCACCGCAAAGAAGAACAGCCCCTTTTCTGGCTACTTCTCTCCCAACCATCTCTGCTAGGATCCTGACATTGTTGCCGCAGCTCCCTGCTCCGATAACTCCGATTTGTTTTTTGATAAATGCTTTGGCTATACAAACACCCTCTTCTTTCAAGCATTCTTTTTTATTTCAAATCTTTG
>CAZCKG010000344.1:0-3068 GCA_964498825.1 uncultured Methanosarcinales archaeon | reverse complement strand
TAATATGACCCCGCTTTTTGAGTCTTTTCTGCTTTTTTGAAATATTCTATAAGTTAAAAGTCCATATAGGGGCAAATTAGAGAAAAAATTGAAAGATGATATGGAGAAATGTGAAAACATTAACAGACAACTCTCTCATTCGTTAATTGTCATCATTTAGTGCAAATGTATTTTTACGCTTGCGTTTTCTTGTTTGTTCTTCAGGAAAAAGCCGGTCGCTTTTACAACACACATTCATTTAATCTCACTTATTTGGAATACGCTATGTTAAGCTTGATTTGAGACTAACAAATCTTCGATCCTAGGTGGGATATATTAAGTACAATAATACGAAATATAAGATAGGGATATGGTGGGGACTCACAGTAATAGCTCCGATAAGAAAAAGCTCGGCAAGATTATCGGACTGCGGGATGAGATCGGAGAAATCCAGACAGCAATTGCTGACTTTGAGATTGGAAAAAAACTCAATGTGGCCATTTTAGCCGGACTCTTTGGTGGGAAAACCACTCTAATTAATGAAATTGAGAAATTAAACCTGAGCAGGGCAACAAAGATTATTTTTTCCGAGATTGTCCGGAGTAAAAAGGAAATTTTCTTGCCTGAAGACACAAAAAAGGTAGTACTTCTGGATAACTGTCACTTCCTGTACGTGAGAAAACCTGGTGGTTTCGAAATATTTTATGAGTTTCTGGATATGGTTAGTTCTCAGAACAGGATATTTATCACTACCTGGAACCTTTATTCCTGGAAATACCTGAACGAGGCATTTAATCTTGGGAAATATTTTCCAGTACAGATCATTATTCCTCCTTTTGAAAAAGAAGAGCTCAAACTCCTTATCCTCGATAGGTATGAAGAAGAGGAAATTATATTTAATAATGGTGGAGAGTTAGAAAAAGAGCCCTTTATATATGTAACAGAGTACCCGATAGAACTTTCCTCGTTGGGCAGAAAAATTGCAATCCCGATTTTGAGAATAAATATTCATTATCTTAAGGAACGTCTTTTGAATGAAAAAGAGAAAGAGAAAGAGGAAGAAAAAGAAAAAATTGCTGAGAATAGGGTGTTCGAAAAAATTAACCTGGAATCAAAAGGTAACCCTGGTGTTGCACTAAGAATCTGGGAACTCGGGCTTGACTATCCTCACATAAAGCCGGATAACATAGGCAACTTTTCATACGATATAGAGCTTGAACACGAAGAGGCTTTTGTCCTGAACCTTATTCTCTCATACCAGGGCTTGAATAAAAGTGAAATAACCGAGATGATAGGTTCTGCCTTAAGAACAGATGAGATACTCTTCAGGCTTTTAAACCAGGAACTAATTTTCGAGGCTGAGGACAATTCTTTCCGCGTCAGACCTGAAGCCCTGCGGAGTGTCATTGCATATCTGGAGAAGTTAAGGCTGGTATGGTAAATGGTGGATGGAAACAGTATAGAAGATACAACCAGAGAGCAGCTTCTGGAGACTCTCAGATCCATAGAGACACAAACAATAGTAAATATACTTTTGATCTTCTTCCTCGCTTATGTTCTTGGAAGAATTATCGCTGCCTTATTATCAAGAGTTTCGGAAAAAATGAGCCGTAGCGGAAGGATAAAAGTAAAAATGATCATTCCTGCAGCAAAGTTTGGAATTTACATTATTGCTTTTTATTACTTCCTGACTGAAATATTAAAAATATTCGGCCCAGAACTATTTCTTCTGACAGGACTTATCGGTGCAGCCATCGGTTTTGGACTAAAAGACCTTTTCGCAGATTTTGTTGGAGGGGTTGTAATTACGTTTGAAAAACCTTACCAGGTAGGAGATAAAATTTCCATCGGAGACTATTATGGTGAGGTTACTGATATAGGATTAAGGGCAACAAAACTGGTTACACCGGATGATAACACTGTTACAGCTCCAAACAGCCTTATTTTTAATGAAACTGTTGCCAGTGGGAATTATGGGGCTTCGGAAATGATGGTCGTAATAGACCTCTATATCGCTTCAGAGTCAGATTTTAAAACTGCAATGAGGATTTTAAGAGAAACAGTTGTAACCTCTAAATATGTTTATATCTCCGAGAAAAGTCCTATTATCCTACTACACAAAGCCCTCCCATTTTATACCAGGCTAAGAGCCAAAGCTTACGTCAACGATCTTAGGGATGAATTCGAGTTTGAGTCTGATATACACACAAGAACCTGGGTCGAGTTCCTGAAAAATGATATCAAAGCTCCACATCTTCATATCCTGAATATTCCTTCAATAGGGGAAGAATATGAATCAAGCACCTTAGCCCGAGAAAACATCAGATCAGATAAAAGAATAAGGAGAGACTCTGAATCTAGTACTGCTTTCCAAAGAGACTCAGGACGCTAACCCCTATAAGCCTGAGAAACTTAATTAAAAAAACTATTTATGAACGAATCCTCAAACTTCTAACCCTGCAATATCGAGTTTTTTTCCTTTCTGTTCGGACTTACTGATAATTGAGAAGCTGCCATCAGTCTCAAGGACAACAGCCTCTACAGTTTCCAGATTGGCATATCCTTGATTTCTCACAGACTGCTCAATTTCACCTTTAATAACTCTGGCTCGCTTCATAGAATCTTGAAGAAACTCTCCATCGTAATATACAAGGGACGGCTCATTTTTATTAATTTCTTTATAGCATCTGATCTTACAGTTAGCCAGGCAATTAAATACTGCAGACCTATAAGAACTGCAAAAGCAGTTACCCCTTCTACCAGTGCAACGCTTTTATTAAGAAGAAGCGAACCGAATGTAGATCCAAGTGCTACTGTTATTACAAAATCAAATGCGTTAAGTTTAGAAAGTGTACGATTTCCAGAAGCTCTTAATAGGAGTACAAGTGAGATGTATCCCATTATTCCGAGAACTAAAACCCTTCCAAGCTCATTCCAGCTGTTGAAGAACAGGCCCACAGCTACAATCTCCTTTCAAAACGGGTAAGTTTAAAATGTTAATTGCACAAACAATGCCTCTTACAACTCTTAATGTCTCTTACAACTCTTCCAACGCCAGTTACAAATAATTGCTCCCTAATTGCCCTTTT
>CAZCKG010000343.1:0-3069 GCA_964498825.1 uncultured Methanosarcinales archaeon | reverse complement strand
AAATAACAAAAAAGAATATTAATGCGAGTGAGGCATGTAAGCTCCCTTCTGTTCCTGCAAAAATTTCCTCACATATCAGTGAAGGAAACGTTCCTGGAGGACTCTTGCAGTGACGGCATTCGGCTATGCGTTTCCAAAATCAATCGGGAGATTCCGGACTGCTCTTTATTCCCAATTTCCAACTTGCACCCACGAGGATTCGCCGTTTCATCCATTTTCCCTGAGACCTCAGCATTTGCATCATCGCATTTTCAGGGGATGGTTATCGTTTCTGTGCCAGAGCCCGGGCTCTCGCCCGATATCCTTTACAGATATTCGTGTGTCCGGAGCGGTGGGGAGACTTTCCTCAGACCATCAGGCCCGTCAGCCATCCAGCCTCTCTCGCAATTTGCTTATTAACTGGACACAGATATTTTTAGTAATATATATTCTTTTGGGAAATGTCATCTGTAAAAGCTAAGAAATAGGTTATTTCTACAAGAGCGCAATAATATTTTTACTTTTACACCAGTCCACTTATCAGGTATGACGATTCCGTAGACTCTATTTAAAGTTTGGCTGTTGGAGATGTGTCCAAATATTAATATATATGCGCTGTAATCCGTAACATATAGATGGCTCTTCCATCTTCAAAGGTTATCCGAAAGAAGATTATCGTTACTTTAATATCCAACGATAAATATCATTTTTCAGTCAGTTTCCAGGCTTATTTTAAGAGGTAAAACATGAGTGATTGTCTGTTCGATCTGCATATTGGATATGTTCGTTTTAAAAACCCTATTGCACTGGCACCGATGGCAGGTATAGCCGATAGTGCCTTTGCAAATCAGTATGCAGGCAATGCCGGGCTGGTAGTTCTTGGAGCTTTCAATCTGGATAAAGCTTCAATTGATGTTGCATCAAAACTTGTAGCCCGGGGTAGAAAAGAGTTCATTTCAGATGAACCTATAGAACTTATAAAAAAGGAAATCCGGGGAGTAACTTCCGGAAGTGCTGTAGCTGTAAATGTCAGGAGTACTACACTTGAACCTCTCATTGAAGCAGCGAAAATCATCAAAGAAGAAGGGGCAATCCTTGAATTGAATGCTCACTGCAAGCAGCCGGAGATGCTCGAGGCAGGAATAGGAGAAGCCCTTCTCAACGACCTTCCAAAGCTTTCTGCCTGGATCAAGGCAATAAAAGAAACCGGAGTAGTGCTTTCAGTAAAAGTAAGAGCAAATGTTGTTGATGATATCGAACTTGCCAGACTAATAGATAAGTCAGGTGCAGACATCATACATGTTGATGCCGTACTGGAAGGCTTCGGAGCTGACCTTGATGCGATTCTTAATTACAGGGATGCGACCAGGCTCTTCCTTATAGGTAACAATTCCATAACGGATTTTGAGGCAGCAAAGGATATGTTTTCCCGAGGTGCTGACATGATATCTGTTGCAAGGGGAGTTATGCAAAATCCTGAGTTGATAAATGAACTCGTGGAAAGTGTCAATTCCTATCAAAAATCAATAGGCTGGTATAACGCTCCAAAGCACGTTTGCAGTGAGGGAGATTTCAGAGCTCTGGCCTTCTGTTGCCTGCCTGTCAAACCCTGCCCTGTACATGAAAAATTCAAAAAACTGGGTTACACGGCTGAAGAGTTTGCCAAGACAAAATTCGAATTTGCAAAAGGTACTATGCTGGAATACGGAGCAGATACCTGTTTCGGAAGTCTTGTCTGGTGCTGTAAAATCACCAAACCCTGCTGGATCAGGGATGGTGTGTTAAACACAATCGGCCTTTCTGATGTAGAGTATATGAAACTAAAAGAGCAACTGGCAAAACATGTACTGGATCATGCCAGGATTCCGGTAAATGAGTCTGATTAATAATGGTTCTTCCTGTCCCGCCTCCAGCAGAAGGACAGAAAGCCCACAGGTGTCGAGTATGATTGCCCGCTGTGCCCAGCTAGCTATGTTGCTTGAGGTTTCCGCGTCTCCCAAGCCAGGAAATGTTGATAGAGAACATAATTATCCTGATACCTATTTTGAGCATTTTGTGGCTTCTTCAGTAAGTGTTTATCCTGTCCTCGAACTGGCTGCAAGAAGCAGAAGTGGGATAGGATCACTCCTCAGAAGTGCAGTCTGCGAGAGCTCTGCCTGGCAGCAGGGAGGAAATACTCACTTCGGAGCTTTTTTACTTCTGATTCCTCTTTCAATGGCTGCCGGAGAATTATTCGATTCCCGTGACAAAGCTTGCTTAAAACTTTCACCAGATGAACTTGAAGAGCTTGCTTCCCGTGCCCACACATTTGTTCAGGCAACGGATTGTGAGGATGCTGTTGAGTTTTACAGAGCTTTTAACGTGGCAGGAGTCAGAGTTAGCAGCGTGGATGAATTCAGTCTTGGAGATCCGGAGTCAACCGCCGAAATAAGGGAAAAGGGAATTACGCTTTATAACCTTATGGAGATCTCCAGTGGGTATGACCTGATAGCAAATGAGTGGACTTCTGGCTTTAGACGCTGTCTTGAAGGGGCAAAAATCATAACTGAGTTCATGCAGACCCTGAATTCTAAAGCAGAAAAACCAGTTTTGAACTGTTCAGGCACAGGTATTAATGAAGCTATTGTATACGCTTTTTTGAAACTGCTCTCAAAATACAGGGATACTTTCATTCAGACGAAGTTTGACAAAGATACCGCAGATTATGTCTCTTCCAGAGCGGCTGAGATTCTAACGGCCTGGGAAGGACCTTCAGGCAACCTAACTAAAGAATTTGCATTACTTCTTCCTGCAGTGCAGAACCTTGATCATGAACTTCTTAAAAAAAGAATAAATCCCGGCTCAACAGCAGATATCATTATCGCCGGAATTTTCATTGCCCTTCTGGGAGGGCTGCGCTTTTGACCGATCTTTTCTCTGAGTGCACAGAACAGGAAACCGAATCTTCTGCTGTGAACTGCATTAATCTTTCGGCATTCGGAATCCATGAAGGAATTTCCGAAACAATAGTAAGCACAGGCCTTGAATTTCCCAACGCTGCCCCTATAGGAATAATTGTAAAGGGTGGAAGACCTTTTGTCCGGCTTTTCA
>CAZCKG010000342.1:0-3083 GCA_964498825.1 uncultured Methanosarcinales archaeon | reverse complement strand
GTCTGCTTGAGCGAAGCGAAACAGACCCCGTGCTCCCGAAGCGGAACTCGGGCAGGACAAGATTAATTAATGATTGTGGTTGTACTCCTTTGAACTACTTCAAATCTTATAAAACAGTTAGGATGGATATGCAAAAGAACAGTATGGATACCCTCCTTGAGGCCATAGAAACGCGAGCCCGCCAGAATAAGGCAAAAGTGGCTATGGGAATAAGGGATCCAAACCCCAAAATGCTCGAAAGTGCATGGAAAGCCCAGGAAATGGGATATGCACAGGTCGTCCTTGTAGGAAGTAAAAAAGAAATTGATGAGATAGGAACGGAGCTTGAGGTAGTTGATACCGACGATCCGGAAAGAGTTCTTGCAGAACTTCTGATCTCAAGAAGGGTCGATGCGGTCATTCGGGGCACTGCAAAAGCATCTGGAACCCTTTCGCATCTCAAGGAAGCCCTGGGAAAAAAGAGAATCTGTCGGCTGGCTTTACTCCTGACAGTTGACGGGACACCTTTCTTTCTTGCTCCTGTAGGAATTGATGAGGGAAATACCATCTCAGACAAGCTTCGCATGGTAACTCTCGGTGCCGAATACATAAGGAGATTCGGGATTGAACCTGTAGTAGGCGTGCTTTCAGGTGGCAGGATAGGAGATATAGGAAGGGACAGACGAGTAGACAGAACCCTTGCGGATGGAGAATTCGTAACGAGGAGAGCTGTTGAACTCGGAATCAACGCCAAACATTATACAATTCTCATAGAAGATGCCATAAAAGAATCAAATTTTATAGTTGCTCCGGATGGGATATCAGGAAACCTCATCTTTCGGACCATTGCTTTTCTGGGAGGAGGCGACGGTCTAGGAGCACCTGTGCTGATGGATGATTACGTTTTTGTTGACACTTCAAGGGTAGGTGGACATTTTACAAAGGCCATAATGCTTGCAAGTGCACTCTCTCATCTTAATAAGGAAAGGAAAAAGGTGATTCTTTGAAGACTATTGCAGACACATGGCCGATAGTAAAAGGAGACTATACAACAGGAAACCCTGAATCCCGAATTGCGGTTGTAACCCTTGCAAGCCACATAAATCCCTTACCTCAAGCAGCCATATGGGGAAGTGCAAAAACTGAAAATCTTGGAGTAGAAAAAATAATCGTAAATATCATTTCAAATTCCAATATCCGATACATTCTTGTTTGTGGGGCTGAATCCAGAGGCCATCTTGCAGGCCATTCATTGCTGGCTATTCATGCAAATGGAATTGACGAACAGGGCAGGATTATTGAATCTGAAGGGGCAATCCCCTTCATAGAAAATATCTCCATAGAAGCAGTCACTCGATTCCAGCAGCAGGTAATCCTCCTTGACAGAATAGGGCTTATAGACTCCAAAGAGATCCTCAAACTTGTAAATAAATATAAAGATAAAGGTGAAGCTTACCCGGATGAACCTATAGTTGTCTGCTCCCAGAAAAAAAAGCGAAGTTCATTCACAGTTCCAGTCTCAGGTGACGTAATAGTTTCGGAGGAATTTGTCATGGATACAGCAGCAGGAATTGTCTGTCACGCTGAAAACCTTTAATTTTTAATCTGAGGGACCTTACTTTGAAAATATATTGCGAGCCTTTATATTTATATGGGGGTTTTGTGATTTAAAAGGAAATCCTTTAAACTATAAATCTAGAGGGTGTAGAGATGTTTAAGTTTCAGAAAGAACAGGAAATAGCCAGCATTGCAGGGGTTAAAATTGGTGGACAACCAGGAGAACTCCCTACAGTGCTTGCAGGGACTATTTTTTACAATAAGCATGAAATTGTGGAAGACCCTGTAAAAGGCCTGTTTGACCGAGCTGCAGCCGAAAAGCTTGTAAATCTACAGGAAACCGCTTCAGAAGAGACCGGAAATCCCCATATAATCCATATTTTTGGTACTACCCGCAAAAGCATAACTCAGTATATTGATTTTGTGGCAGAAATCTCTGAAGCTCCTTTTCTTATTGATTCACCTGAGGGAGCTGTGCGCGCCCATGCAGCGGAATATGTGAGTGAGGTAGGGCTTGCGGACAAGGCAATCTATAACTCCATAAACATGAGTATAAACGCTTCAGAAAGAGAAGCTCTTGCCTTATCCGACATAGATAGTTCGATAATCCTTGGCTTTAATGCTATGGACTCATCTCTTCAGGGCAGAATGGAGCTTTTGGAAAACGGAGCATGCATTCTGGAAGAAGGGCTTCTTTCAATAGCAGAGAGCTGTGGGATAGTTAACAAACTTATAGACCCGAGCATCACCCCTATGGGAGATGGAGCAGGCGTAGCCCTCAGAATGACAATCACTGCAAAAGCAAAATGGGGACACCCAACTGGTTCAGGGATCCACAATGCACCGTCTGCCTGGAACTGGCTAAACCAGAAGAAAGAAAAAGACCCTGTTCTCTATAAGATCTGTGATATAGGTTCAACCTGCTTGCAACAGGCAGCAGCGGGGGATTTCATTCTCTATGGACCTATTGAGTATGCTCCATACGTTTTCCCTATGGCTGCCATGAGCGATATCATGATTTCTGAGGCTGTAGCTGACCTTGATATAGAACCTGCAGATCGACACCCCATAAACCTGCTTGTATAACTTTCTTGAAGTCCACAAAAATTTATACTAGAGAATTCCATCAATAAAACGCTATTAAAAAATTTTATTTGACTTACTACTTAAGTCTCCCTTTTCTTCATAGCTATTTGCAGGAGAAACGGCCCTGCCGCTGGCACAACAGATACAGATACCTTTTTATGTTCATCATTGGATGCGTATATATCTTCTACAGATCTGGCAGGCATAAAGCTTAGCCGCATATTTGCAAATTGCATATAGCCCCGAAACTTCCAGAATCCCACTTTTCAATGATTTTTCAAAAATTATTGAAAAAAATCTATCAAATATAGATTTACAGTTTATTGAGTATTCCCAGGCATGCAGAAAAGAAAATAATCTCAAACCGGCTTTAATAAGGAAAATATAGGATTTTTCTTGTTAGAAAAATAAAAAATAGGAAGGAATAAAACCTTCCTGAAAACAATTCAAAACAGGATTTC
>CAZCKG010000341.1:0-3084 GCA_964498825.1 uncultured Methanosarcinales archaeon | reverse complement strand
TTATCGGAAGGTTAATACTATTCAATCCCAGAGCATTAAGGTCTTTGTCAACCAGTTTATTTCTTTTGTTAACGCTCATTTTCATGGTTATCTTGATATTTTCCTGACTAATATCTATAGCGGCCTCAAAATACCTAACATTGCTCAGATCTTCTTTTGCAAGGTTAAACCTTTTTGAAGCATCACGGATCTCAATAGCCATGATCTGATCGTCTTCGCTAATATCAAGGATTATGCCATCCAGGTCTGCGGAAGACCTGTACTTTTTGTCGCTTCCGTAAAAGAAAATGCTGTCATTTTCAAAATCGTAGTCGTATTTAGTTACCAGAGATTCCTGCCTCATCCGGCCTCCTCCTCTTTTTTGCTTCTTCAAGGAAACAGGTCACTATTTATTTCAGAAAGAATAAAGGGACTTTGGAATCTATTCCGTTCCTATACGTGAAATTTTGGCTCTGTAGAAATCCTTTTAAATATGGTTTTACACGATTTGACCTGAATGAATAGGCTTTATGCAAACGTAATTTTTTTTTATTTCTATGTCCCGTTTGTCCCCTTCATGTCCCGTTTGTCCCCTTTATATTCTTTCCCTTTTGCAGAACATACTCTGTCCCTTTACCAGTGGTTCCAATTTGCTCAAATATACCTAAAGATACCAATTCAGTCAAGTCTCGAGACGCTGTTCTTTTAGTTGTTTTACAGACTTTCTGATATTCTGTATTTGTGATTTTACCTTTTTCTTTCACATAAAAGAACGCTTCAATCTGCCTGTCGTTCAATCCGAGCCCCCGAAGATATTCTTCATTAAAAATCCCCTTCCTGAAGACCACCCTGAAACCCTGGTACTCTTCAAAGGCGGGTTCAGGAACTCCTGCTTCCCTGCAGTAATTTATCATCTTTTCAATACCGCTGCCCCACTGTTCAATTATTTTTGTATCAAAAAAGACTTCTGCTATCCCCTTGTTTCTCAATTTCGAGGCATGAGGCTTGAAAAGATCTTCCATTGTAAGCCCGAGAGGCAGCCCACCTGGGCTCCATACTATCAGTTCATCGTCATAAATCCGGATTTCGGTATGGGACATAACTGTATAGTCCCGATGGCAGACCGCATTTACAACTGCCTCCCTGACCGCTTCTAACGGGTAGTCCCAGACCTCTTCTCTTTCGGGCCTACCGGTCATAACAAATTTGACGTTTGTATTTTTCCGGACAAAAGCCATTGCTTCTTCGATCTGCTCAAAAAGCGACCCTTCGATCAGCCGGTCATCGATAACAAAAGTATGGTCTTTGAACCTTCCGCAATGGATAACAGCCTGTGAAAGAGGCGGCCACTGGGAAGTTTTTGAAAAGTGAACTTTTGGAGAAATATATTTTTCAAGCGATGGACCTATCTTCTCAACTCCCGTCAGGCTTTAAATTCCTGTGAAAAAGTCCCATAGCGAAAAGAGAAATGTTGACAGAAAATTCTAGCCGGTATCCGTAAGAGAAATTTTTTTATAACACTAAGGTACAGATTACATATTATTGAAAAGATTGTTTTTAACTTGAACTATTGAAAAAGCAGATGCTTATTCGTAAACTGCTTACAACATATTCATGCTTGTTCAAGCATGTTCATAACATGTTCATTGCTTGTTCATAAGTAAGAAGAATCAGGTCTTGCTTTTCAATTCATAATAACCAAGAGGATCTTTAGGGCTTTTTCCCTTCCAAACAATGTATTCTTCTGCTATGAGATTTTTGAGCTTTCTCCTTAGTGTTGACCGGCTTTTCTTCAATAGGTTTTCCAATTCTTTTGCAGTTGCTTTTTCATGCTCCTGCATGTAGCTTATAATCTTTCTATCATCTTCTTCCAGTTTGATCAAATCAAATGAAGGAAGTTCTTTCTCTTCATATGCTTTTTTGTAAAAAATCGTCTTGAAAAACCCGCTATCTTCCCTGAACTCTGGGTCAACAATTCCCCATTCCCTGCAGTATTTTCTCATCCTGAAAACGCCGGTTCCAAATCCTTCGATCAGTCCCAATTCGCTGAAGGTCCTGCCTATGATTTTATTTCTGTATTCGGATACTCCTTTTCCGAGGTCTTCAAGGGTGATGCTGGAGGGGAGATGGCCTGGGCTTGTAATTTCAATCCTGTCATCGAATATGGCGAACTTTATGTCTGCACCTTTTCTTGAGTAGTCCCTGTGACAGACGGCGTTTACAAGCGCTTCTTTTACGGCTTTTTCCGGGTACTCATATGCTTCTTTCCTGTAAAGGCCCTCAATTTTTGCTCCTCTCCGGACGTTCCGCTTGAAAAAAGCAATTGCTTCTTCGACCTGCTTGAATAGAGGACCGGAAACAATCCGCTGGTCAAGAAACTCGTCCATTTCGTTACCTTTGAAGCGGGCGCACCTTATCACTGCGCCAGGAAGGTGAACGTCAGGTTCACTTGAAAAAAGAAGTACTCCTGCAACTGTAGGGTAAATGCTGCCATTTAGCTGGAGGGCAAAACGCTTCTTCTCAAAAAAACTATTGTTAATTTCGTTTTCGGGAATTCCCCTTACCTTTTCCCTCATACTGAAGTAGAAGGCAAGGTTTTCAGTCTCAAGTTCCTCCAGGCTCGCATCTTGAACTGCGGTCTCGTCAAAACTAATATTCATCCGCTGGCGCCTGAGCTCCTCTATAATTTCAGGATCTGCCTTTCTGTTGGTGGACCCTATACGTACGAAAGTCCCTTCCATCTCCCCTTTTTCTTTAAGGTGGTAAGGTTTAAGCCTGCCAGGATAAACTTCGACTTTCAGAAGCAACTTTCCTTCAATGTTATGAATCGTTGTATTGAAAGACGGAACGGGTTCAAGCATTTCATAGGTTATGTTTGCAACCTGTTCTTCTACATCAGGAATCTCCAGTTCGTCAATCCCTATAAGGGTCTTATCCCGATCCCGTATCCCTATTACGATCGAGCCTCCAGCTCCATTCGAAAAAGCGCATACTGTTTTTGCAATAGCAAGTGCACTCGGCATCTTTTCTTTGAACTCAAGAGTTCTACTTTCAGGAGCCGTGAGAAGTTTTAGGATGGACATGTTTCTCTGCTGTCAATTTAAG
>CAZCKG010000340.1:0-3108 GCA_964498825.1 uncultured Methanosarcinales archaeon | reverse complement strand
GTACAATTTCCAGTGAAGGTGGAGAGAACCTGAATTCCCATTCTCTGGAAAAAATCTACCATAATTTCCGCATCACCCTGGATATTATAGTCACCAACGTAATTGATAACATATTTACTTTTTATTTCAGGTTCATATGTTCCAACTTTTTGATCTATCCAGGCAATATTGATTTTGTGATGTCCTCCAGATTGGCTAGGTCCTCCAAAACCAGGAGCATTGCAAACGAAGATGTCTACATCGGGCATTTCCTCCATCACTTTTTTAGCAACTGCAGCGATATCATCTCCAATAAGTGCCGAGGCACAAGTTTGGTAGATAGTCATTCTTTTGATGTGGGGAAAAGCCTTGAAACAATCAATAATATTCTGTTTAAGCATTTTTTCAGCGCCGAATACGACGTGTTTTTCCTTCATATCAGTTGCAAAGGTATATTTAAGCTGAAAATTGTCGTTATCGCTGATGTAACGCTTAGTATGCCAGGTATCGTAGGTGCATCCAACTGGACCATGGCTTATATGAATGACATCCTTCATGGGTGAGCCTATAACATGTTTTGCCCCACAGTAAGCACATCCTCTTTCTGAAATCGTCCCAGGAATAGTGTTGAGGTATCCAAGGGGAAGGCAGGAACTCAAGTCTTCACCTGGGCCTTTTATAACAGCATGCATCTCCCTTGCGGGAATACATTCGCTACATTTAAACGTATGATATGGCATCGGTTTGTTCCTCCTTATTTTTATTCAAGGGCACTTTCTCCCTGCTCGTTTGTCCTCACTCTGATGGCATCATCAACAGGACAGATGAAAATTCTCCCATCGCCAATCTCAGCAGTTTGATTAATCTTAATTATCGTTTCGACAATAGTGTCAACATCTTCATCACGGACAATTATGGAAAAAAGGCGTTTGGGAATATACTCCATAAACTGCCTTCCAGCCTTTATGCCCTGAGCAAGAACTTCAGGAGGAATGTCAATGTTGAGTTCGGATGCAATGCCTTTTTGTTTGCCCCTCCCAAGTACTTGAACTGCAGTTAAACTCGGAACACCAAGCTCTTCGAGAGCTTCCTTTGTGGGCACAACTTTTTTAGGACGGATGATTGCAATTATTTCTTTCATAATTGCATCTCCTTAAAGACCTGCAGCTCCGGTACGGATTGTGTATGCGTCGTCAACCGGAGACACAAAAATCTTGCCGTCTCCATAATGACCTGTGTATGCTTTGTATTTGATGAGTTTAACAACCTCTTCAACAGACTTGTCTTCTACAACCAGCATAATCATGGTTTTAGGAAGTTCATCATAGTGTGTCGCCCCTATAATGATCCCTTTTTGTTTCCCGCGACCAAATACGTTTATTTTAGTGAGAGAAATAAAACCAGCCTCTGCAAGCCCTTCAGTCACTTCATCAGCGGCTTCAGGGCGTAATAAAGCTCTAATCATTTTCATATGAAACCTCCTTTTACCCCCGATGAATCTGTGATACGAAACTTCATTCGGTGGCAAGTGAAATTTGTGCACATAATGCAATTTTGTGCGATATCTGGCGAATGAAATTGCATGCAGGAATTTTCATATGGTCAGTCAGACCACATTTTGTGAAAATTTAGTTATAAAACACATATCAAGGTGCTCTAGAGTGTAAGCATCTGAATTTCAATGGCCGATTAAAATTCATGCATAAGTCAATTTCATTATCTTGGATGAATGCCGACTGTTTCGAACAGAAAAAGTACGAAACAGACAGTATGATTTCTCTTGTAGTGTTTATTTTTAGCAACCACTTCCTCAATTATCATGTAGATATGTTTTTCTAAACATAATGCATATTTATATTAAAGGAATACAGTAACCTATTTCCTATTATATACTATAAATAAGTTTCTGCAATGGAAGCCGAAGAAGAGAACGTACAAAAAGAAAAAAGGAATTGTATACAATACAAAAATAATGAAGAATGAAAGCTCCAAAACAGTTAAAACAGAAAAAAATAGAGATCAAGCAACTCAATTAAATGCAAAATTTGATCAAAACGTATCTAAGTAAACAAACAAGTAACTGGATTTTGAATTTGTATTTAAATAATTGATCTGTTGAGGAAATAGTACCAAATAAGAACTATTTTCAAGAGATATGTCCAAGTAAACATAACGTTATATATAGTTTGTGTGTATTCATGGCTATTGAGGATCACAGGAGAAAAAACGATGTTCAAAAAAATGCCTCATGTCCCCGAAAAGATTCAGGTGCATATATCAGGCAAAGGTAAAATTCTGGAAATATCAACCTTTGAACCATCCGCCTTTGAGCCACCCAGCTTCATTACTGAAAGAGAATACGGCCAGAGAAAAATTGCTCCCTCTTCCAAAAATTTGCCTCTTTTCAGGAAAAATAAAATCCGTTATACCACAATCCTTGCTCCAAGAAAAATAAAAGAAAATACAAAAAATGGGTTTTCCCTGAAAGAGTACAGGAATGAGAGGAAGCAAAATTCTAAGACAGGAAAGATGGCCTTGATTCGGCAAGACCTTTTTAGTTAAAATCCTGAGGATGGTTCATTGGGATAGCGTCTCTCTTCCTCCATGGATAGGAACTCTATGAGACATTACCAACATGATTGAACATTGGAATGTGAATGGAAACTCCGGGTGTTAAAAATGCGTGTGTTCCTGTGGTGTGTTCCTGTGATCCTCAAATGAATATCTCAAAAGCTTAAATCCGACAAAAAGAAAACCGTCTAAGTGTGGTTCTATGGTAAACTCCACTCATGAGATGATCAGAGTAAGCTCAAGATATGAAGATATGGTAAAATATATCTTCGGTTTGAAGTCACCTGATATCGAAATGTACAAAATCCTGCTCTTATATGGCCCCCTTACAACCGAAAGATTGGGAGAAATAGTAAAAAAAGAAAAAAGTACTGTGTACCGCTCCCTGCAGAACCTCATAGCATGTGGAATCGCTTACAGAAAAAAGAGGTCTATTGAGAGTGGAGGCTACTACTATGAATATATGCCAATAGAATCAGGGGAAGTTAAGCAGGTGCTAAAGAAGAATATTGACGAATGGTACAATCAGATTAACAAGCTAGTTGAGAGGAATGAGCT
>CAZCKG010000339.1:0-3128 GCA_964498825.1 uncultured Methanosarcinales archaeon | reverse complement strand
CTTGAAGCTGTAGGTATGATAAGAAAGGAAAAATATCTTGCAAGGAAGGAAAATAAAGCACCTCTTTTTACCAGTGAAGTTACTCCTCACCATCTTTTTCTTTCTACGCGGGATTGGGAACGGTTAAGATCTTTTGGAAAAATGAATCCGCCTCTCAGGGGAAATCATAGTATTAAAGCCCTTGTAAATGGGATTAATGATGGGACTATTGACATGGTGGCTTCGGATCATGCTCCTCATCTGGAATCTGAAAAAGATGTTGACCTAAGAGTTGCTCCTTCGGGAGTTCCCGGAGTTGAGACTCTAATGCCTCTCATGCTTGCCGCAGTCAGAAAAAACATTTTGCCCCTTGCACAGATGATTATGCTTACAAGCTGGAATCCTGCAAAAGCTTTCGGGCTGGATACTCAGGGCAAGGGGAGGCTTGAAGTAGGGTTTGATGCTGACCTCATAATTGTAGATCCCCGTGCCATTCAACCAATTAAGGCTGAGATGCTGCACAGTAAAGCTGGATGGACTCCTTTTGAAGACATGGATGCGGTCTTTCCACAGTATACTTTGTCCAGGGGTGAGGTTATATGGGCTGAAGAGTGCATTAATGCAAAAGCTGGAAGAGGAAAGTTTTTGGAAGGTAAGGGTAAAGGTTCAGGAGAAAATCTCGAAGAGACTGAGTAAAACCTGTGCTATAACGAATTTGGATAGGTTAATCTGAACTGGAGTTGTGTGTCAAAAAAGTTTAAAGTAAACATTGGTCTTAACCCGAAATTGTATTTAAGGAAAAAAATGCACGGAATAAAGTCCAGTTTCTTGGAAAAGCAGATACTTTTCCAGAGCTGGTTTTTTCTATTCAGTAAAAATCGATCGAGTCCAGCTGGGACTGCAAAAGTTCCTGATGTTTCTTTTCAAGGAATTTGTAGACTGCACCATGAGTAGCTCCTTCAAGCAGCATTTTTATGGCAGTCCTTACTACATTATTTTGTTCAGGATATCCAAGTATGGATACGGTTTTCCCATATACTGAGATCTTGACGTTAATCAAAGTCTCTGTAAGCTCTCTAGTTCTCCCATTTCTTCCGATAATCCGGCCTTTTACGCGCTGAAGTTCTTTTGGAGTAGTAGCGACGTCAGAAAGGTCAATGACTTCAAGAGCAAGCATCTCGTCATCAAGAAGCTCAAACGCTTTTTCAGGACTGAAACCTCTTCCTATGGCTTTGAGAGTTTCAAGAATCCTGAATTCCATTAGCGGGTCTTCCTCGCAGGTGACATCTATTTTTCCACTTTCACTGTCAATATCCAGTTGACACGCGGATTTATCCTCAATAAATTTCTTTGTTTCTCCTTTCGGGCCTATAATTACTCCGATTCTATCTTTGGGAATTTTGACATATTGAGTCATTGTTGTTCCGCCTGTATTTTTGTAAGCAGTTCTTCAGGTTTGTCTTTGATCCCGTAGCGGCTGAAGAACCTGAGTATATTTTGCACGTCCCTGTAGAGGAACTCTCGGGCGTTAGGATGTTCCAGTGTTACGGATTGCCCCATATCGATGAATATGGGGGCCATATCGTGTGGATCGATCAGGATGTTATATTCGCTCAGATCAGCATGTACAAGGTTTGCTTCTTTGTAAAGGAGGCTCATGTATTTGACAATTGTGTCAAAAACAGATTTTACTTCTTCCCCTTCAAGAGGTGTGTTCTTCAGAAGAGGGTAAGGTACCTCTTTTTCTCCCATAAATTCCATGATCAAGATATTTTTTTCGGCAAGCAATGGCTCCGGAACCCGAACTCCTGCACTTTTTGCACGTTTAAGGTTCTGGAATTCTTTGCGTGTCCATGCAAAAATTATATCTCGCTTGTTATTTCGGATATTTGTGAAGCGAGGATCCTTCATAATGTAGGCATCCATAGCCTTGAAAGTGCTGCTAGCAATTCGGTATATTTTCACTGCCAGCTCTTTTTCCGGGCCCTCTGCATAAAATACATTCGCTTCTTTTCCAGTACTGATGGATCCACCCATTGCTTTTATTATGCCTTTATTGGAGAGAGTATAAAGTATTTTAAGGGTGGGTACATCGAATACATTTTCTTCTACCTTTAACCTCTCGGAGTCTTTCTCCCTGGCACGCGCTTTGTCTTTAGCGCTGTCGATGCGCCTGATCTTTTCTTCGTTGTCCATTCCTACTTTATCCTTTCAGATATCCTTTCCTTTCAAGCCAGTCTATCTGCGGCCTTGTATACTTCCAGATCACATCTGCTTTTTCATTCTGGAATTCCCAGGGCACGACAATGACTACATCTCCTTCTCTAATCCATGTCTTTTTCTTCATTGAACCGGGGATTCTTCCCATACGAACGACTCCATCAATGCAACGTAGCCTCAAGCGGTTTGCGCCAAGAAGGCTCTCTACAGTTGCCAGGATCTCGTTATTATCCCTTCGCGGTGTGCGTACTCTTGTGACTGTTTCTTCCGTGTCAGGTTTGGCTCTGGATGTAGGTTTCTTTAAGTCTGCCAGTGTGATACCCCATTAATCTGGTTTGAATTATTATTGTGTTTTTTATTTTTGTATCCTTAAATACCCTTATATAGATTTTTTCGGACTTTAAGGTTATTAGTTCTGCAGCTTTCATCTTGTTGTTGTTATTTTAATGCTGCGCTTTTCTGCTATCTTTTAATGTTCTTTTACGCACTTCTTATTGTTATTTTTTTCGAAGTAATTATGTGGGCGACAGTTATTTATATCAGATGTGTCTTTGTATGTCCTACGCGCAAAACAAGTGCGCGCCGCTCTCGAATTCTAAGTTCAAGGGTGGAATTCAGGACTAAAATGAAACAAATTTTTCTTATCTGTCAAGTTTGTTTTTTTCGAAATGTTTCCTGAATGAAAAGCTTTATATGCTAAAACTGATGTATATATGTTTCCCGTTCCAGTGTGAAATTAAGTCTGCTGGATGGTTTTCTTATAGTTATTTGGTTGATAATTCTCCTTTATTTAAGTGGGGATGAATACCTTTAAATACTATGAGTGCGTACATATAACTTCCTGCATTATAAATGCAGCAAATACTACTCATTAAATGGAGTCAGGAGCTGTTTCCTGACTGACGAGGATTTTGTCGGTTCGGTTAATT
>CAZCKG010000338.1:0-3146 GCA_964498825.1 uncultured Methanosarcinales archaeon | reverse complement strand
GGGCAAAGCTTTAAATCAGATGATTCAGTTGTATCGCATGTTTCATTTTCGGGATAAGGTCCCGTTGGAATGTGGTCCTGCAGGCAGGGCTGAACCGTGAAACATAAGTGAAACTTGGTGTTTAAATTGGTAAAATCTTTTTACGGATACATACGTGATGCATGGAAAAACCCTGATGAGACTTACGTGAACGAACTCCGCTGGGAGCGCCTTCAGGTCTGGAGAAAGCAGGGATCCGTGACCAGAGTTGAAAGGCCCACAAGAATCGACAGAGCACGCTCTCTTGGATACAAAGCCAAGCAGGGTATTGTTGTTGCCAGGGTAAAGGTACGCCGTGGAGGGCTTGGTCATATAAGGCCCAACCGTGGAAGAAGGACCCAGAAGATGGGGAAGAACAAGGTCACAGGCGGAATGAGCATCCAGAGGATTGCCGAAGCCCGTGCTGACCGCAAATACCCGAACCTTGAAGTCCTGAACTCCTACTGGGTAGGGGAAGACGGAAAGAACAAGTGGTTTGAGGTCATCCTTGTAGATCCGCACCACCCTGTAATAAAGAGCGACAAGAACCTGAACTGGGTTTGTGACCCGTCCATCAGGGGCAGAGCTACAAGAGGCAAGACCAGTGCCGGCCGCAAGGGCAGAGGCCTGTCTACACGCGGTAAAGGTACTGAGAAAACCAGGCCAAGCATCCGTGTACATAAGAGTCGAGGCAAGTGATTCATCACATAATGCTGCGTGTGATCGCCCACGCAACCGAAGACGTATCCAGAGTCAAAGAGGCTCTGGATTTTTTTTTATCAGGTGCCGGCGTTCGAGAGGAAAGTAAGTTAATTGAAGAGCTTCAGGCTGAAGGGCACCATGGAAATCCCATTACTATCCTGAGCGTACAGCTTAAAAGGAAGGCGGAATGTCTGCGCTTTGCCCGCTTTGTCCGGGAAAGATTTTCGGAAGAAGACGTAGAATTGCTCAGGGAAGAAATGCCTGAGAGGCTGGACGACTATCAGGTCTTCCATCTTCGCTTTAACAAGCAGGCAGCATACCTCCAGCAGGTGAAGCTGACTGATTCTTCGGACGCGATCACTGCAAAAGTCAAGATCGAGACCTACCCGAAGAACCGGGAAAAAGCCGGAGCCATAGTGGAGGAGTTGTTTGGGTAAACGTAGGTTTTACGATTTTTGCGTTCATGCAATTCCTGATGGGGAGAATACAATTGAAGAAATGGCCTTCCTTGCCCGATATCTTGGTTACGTCGGGATTGCACTTGCAAATCACTCGGATAAACTTCCTCAATCAAAGCCTGTCCTGAACTCAATCGACGGGTTCGAAATTTTCAAAGGAATTGAACTTGTAGAGGAAAATCCCTCGAAACTTCAAGGACTTATCGGAAGGTTCAGACAGTCAGTTGATGTTCTTATAGTACATGGAGGTTCAGAGAGTGTTAACAGAGCTGCTCTGGAGAATCCCAGGGTAGATATTCTGAACCATCCGGCATTTGACAGGAGCAACGGATTAAATCAGGTACTTGCAAAGGCGGCAGCTGAAAATGGAGTTGCAATCGGCCTGACATTAAGGCCTGTTCTCCATTCAAGAGGCTCAAGACGCATCCGGATGCTGTCGGATCTCAGGGCAAACCTTGATCTTGCCAGGAAATACGATGTTTCCCTTGTTCTTTCAAGCGATGCGATGTCCTGTTTTGATCTTCGCTCTCCTATGGAAACCCTTGCTCTGGCCGAAGTATGCGGGCTTGAAGAAGATGAAGCTCTTGAGGCTATCAGTACCGTACCTGAAAAAATTCTTGCAAAGAACCGCCCTGGTCCTGGGTATATCAGGGAAGGCGTGGAAGTGCTTGAGGAGGAAGAATATTTTTGAAACGTCTGCTTCCTTCGCTTCGTGCGAAAAAACGCTACATTGCTTTTGAACTGATTTCCGAAGAACCTGCAGTCAGGAATGATGTGATAAAAGAAGTAATGTCTTCTGCCTCCTCTCTGCTTGGAGATGTCACTGCCAGTGAGTGTGATATTAAAATGCTCGGGTTTGAAGACCGAATGGGTATTATACAGTGTTCTCATACCAGAGTAAAAGAAATAAGAGCTTCTATGGCATCTCTCACCCGAATTAACGGGAAAAGAGCAACTTTGCACATACTTGGAACTTCAGGTACGGTTAAAAGGGTCACTGAAAAATTCCTTCAAGATCACAAAGCCTTTGAACCTAAAACCGGGACAAACTTCGGAAACCTTGAAGAATCTGGAACAGGAAAGCTTTCAAAAAGCTAATTAAACAGCTTTTTCTGGAATGGTTTTCTGGTTTGTTTTCATGCATGCATTGAAACCTTATTTTGATGTATACGTTGAAATCCGAAACTGTGAAACTGTCAGGAAGCTGTCTAATATATTATAATAGATTAGTATTAATGTAACAAAATATAATATTGATTGACAGGGCTATTTGAATGAAGAATTGCTGTTCCGGGATTTCAGGAACTTAATTTTGGCTGGGGGCAGATAATTGCTGTCCTGTCAAAGGCAGACCTCAAACTCTGATGCAACGGAAGTCTGGTAGTATTATATTACCGTGATACTACCGTGTCGAAATTCAGTAGTTTGGAAAGCCCTGGCTCTCACAAGCATTATAACTGAGTAAATACACTTTATTAACGGACTTAGTTAACATTGGAACCAGATCTCTAAAACTATTGAGAAGGTCAATCAAGTGTGCGAATCCAGATCATCTCTGGAAAACGTACTTTAGAGTAAAAGTATCTTTGAATTTCCTGTAACCTGAATATTTTCCTCTGGTTTCGTTCAGAAAAAGCTTTAGGGATTAAAAGTCTCTAGTAAAAGTTTAAAAACTCTAATAAAGAAGAAATACGTTATAGGAATCAAAAGTCGGTTTCCTTACCTGAATGCAGGTCAGGAAATTTAAGCTCCTGAGTTTTCGGGATATCTGCAGGTTTGTGCTTACTGACCAAAGCCTTTTTCGGGAAGGCGGTTATTTAGCTGACGGTTCTGCGGATGAGACCCTAGAAGAAAAAAGGCCGGTAATCATCCGGGAAGATTGGTAATAGTATAATAGAATTTAAGGGAGATATGGAATATGCAGATGGCACCACAGATGGGTTATGACAGGGCAATTACGGTTTTTAG